>PEZQ01000003.1:0-368 GCA_002763265.1 archaeon CG10_big_fil_rev_8_21_14_0_10_43_11
CCCATTACCTACTTAAATGAGAATCAGGCTATAGAGCTTGAAGCAAAGGCACAACTGGGAACCGGCAAAGAACACACTAAATGGTCACCGGGACGTGCAACACATGCGTTTGCTGCAAACATCACAATTAATCCAAAAAGCGTGACAAAAGACAGCAAAAAAGTTGCTGACGCATCAAAAGATGCTCTTGTGTTTAGTGCAGGAAAGCTTTCTGTTAATAAAACAGTTATTCTCTCCTATGACGAGCTTGATGCAGCACTTGATAGTGTCAACCAAGGAGAAGTCACACTTGAGCCTGACCGCAATGCAATTATCTTGAGCTTTGAGAACTGGGGACAACTCTCGCACAAACAAGCGTTTGAAACGGC
>PEZQ01000003.1:440-226693 GCA_002763265.1 archaeon CG10_big_fil_rev_8_21_14_0_10_43_11
TGTTTCTTAGTTGTGACTAGTATGAAACAGGGAATACTCCACATCTACACCGGACCCATGGGCTCAAACAAGACTTCAAAATTTATTGAACGATTCCACACATGGGCTTATGAACTTGATAATGATTTTGCCCAGCAAAAACTTGAAAGCCTTGCTTTCAAACCTGACGTGGACACGCGCTTTTTTGGCGCACAAGCAACAAATCAGCCACGTATTGTAAGCAGAACAGGCATGAACCTGTCCGCGCGCGTTCTGCCTGTTTTCTCGCCAAACATGCTGATTGACTACATTCAAGAACACGAAGAAAAAACAGACCGAAGTGTTGGGCTTATTGCTATTGATGAAGTGCAATTCTACGACCCGTCCGTGCTCGAGGAACTCATTAACACGTTTGACGCGAAAAACGCGAGCACAATTTGCGTGCCAAACAACACACTCTTTTTAGAGGTAATTGATGAGCTTAAAAGTGAGGGAATTAACGTGCTCTTGAGCGCGCTTAACAAATCATTTCGCGGCGAACCGTGGCCAATTATTGGACCTCTCTTCGCGCATGCTGAGCGCATTGACACACTCACGGCAAAATGCACGTACTCAGAGAACAGCCACCAATGCCTGCGAGACGCGTATTACACGCAACGACTCGTGCATGGAGCGCCTGACTCGTATCACTCCCCTCTTTTCAAGTTGGGTTCAGAAAAACAAGATGAAGAGGGAATTGCCTACACTGCGCGCTGCGAAAAACACTTCTCCTGTCTGAAATGAAAAAACCTTCACTAATATGCGTACTGCATCTCATTTTTACTTTTTGTTTGAACAAAATCTTTAAAACAGATTCACACATCAATTATCAAATCCAAGAATGCGGGGGTGCCGGAGCTTGGTCAAACGGCTTAGGTTGAGGGCCTAAGGGCTTAGTGCCTGCGCGTGTTCAAATCACGTCCCCCGCACTCTACTCTTTTATTTGATACCCTATGAAAAACAAACACGCTATTATCTTTGTTCCCGGTGTTCTTGGCACAGAACTGTATCATGTTAATGCGGAACAAGAAAAAAACAAGGTTTGGCCTCTTGGCGTTCAGGACGTTGCGCTTATTATACGCAAAGAAAAACTTGGACTCAGCAAAAACTCATATAAAACATTCTTAGAACTGCGCGCGTGTGATGAAGAGGGGAAGTCCTGTTCAAATATTGTTACGGGGGAGGTTATTAATTCGTTTTACGGTTTTTTTGACTTTTATCAAAACATTTCAGAAACATTTGAAAAAAATGGTTTTGACACGTATACCTTTCCCTATGATTGGCGTCTTGATGTGCAAACCCATGATAGTGCCTTGCACGAACGGGTAGAACACGCACGTGATACGCATGAATCTGTTTCACTTGTTGCACACAGCCTAGGCGCGCTTGTTGCCAGAAGCTACCTTAAAAATCACACTCCTGACTTTGAAAAAACCATTTTTGTCAGCCCCATCCACAACGGAACTCCGCTTGCCTATTTTGTGGTGAAAACCGGAAAAGGCGGGCTCTATAGGTATGGCATGTTTGACAATGTAGTTGGTGATTTAACTGCAAATTATCCAAGTTTGTATCAAATGTGTCCAAATGAATTCTATTTTAACAACCAGCGCGCACAAAACAATCGCGAATGGCTCGACATGTTTGATACACAAGACACGTTTGACGCACGCCATATTTATGAATACAACCCCTCTTCTAAACTGCCAAACACGCTTCTTGCAAGAAACGCGCTGCGCTTTCACCACGCACTTGGACATGATGGAGAAGGAGTGCTCAATTTGCGCGGGACCGGGCTTAAAACCTTGTGCTATCTGCGCTTTGGCAAACAGGATGTTTCATTTACCTACTGCCCGCAAGGTGATGGCACCGTCACTGAAACCGGCAGTTTTCTTTCTCACGCAAAAAATATCTCTGTTCCTGAGAAGAGCCACACAGCGCTTATCAACCCTGCCCTGCTTTACGGCTTTTTATGTCCATAAGCTTTAAAAAACAAAGATTGTTCGTATATACGAACATATGGTGCTTGAAAAACTTGTTGGAAGAAAGTGGGATATTCGTGGCTTTAATTCGTATGCACTAAAACAAGAGTGCCTGTCCGATTTGATTACAAAATCGTATCAGGAACTCAGCCCAAAAAACGCGAAAAAAGCAGAACTGCTCAAACGCGTAATTGACGGCAAACACGTGAGTGAGGATGAAATTCGGCGAAGCGTATTTAAAAACACGCGCAGTACGCTTGTGACAACTGATTTAGAGACTGCACTTACCAATGACCTATTTTATGCATGGAATTCAGAGGGACGCGGTGCTGAAGTTGATGCATTTAGGAGCGTGCTTCAAAACTATGATTATGCGTTTGTTGCACAACAATTCGAAGCGTTTGGCATGTACAAAAGCCCGATTTACCGCGCGCTAAAATGTGTGGACAGAAAAGCGCTTACCGTCAATGCGTTTCTGCCCATAGTAGGGGTTTCGGGTATTGCACAGCTTGTGTCTGGTTCTTTGATGTTTCTTCCCGCGTTTCTTACTCTTGGTGTTTTTGCTGCGTATAATGCATTTTTGTATTCTCAGATGCGTTCTATTGCGGGAGCAAACATGCTTACACTCACACAAGATATTGATGAAATTCTTGGATGCAAACCGCTTACTCTCTCATGTCTTACCCGAGATATGCTCGAAAAACATGTGTATGAAGAACATAAGGCATATCTTGTTCTTGGAAAGACTGCGTACGCACGCCTTGAAGAACATGAAGATGACAATCGAATCAGCATCAATACCTTTGAAATCCCGCGAAGAACCTTTGAGAAGAACATCCCACTCATGTCTATTCTAAGTTTTGGTGCCACACAAGTTCTTTTTGAGGGAAACTATCGCCAGTTAACCGTTGAAAGTGGGCGCGCAAAATTTGTGCGTTGCTCATTTAACAAAAAACGCAGCGGCAAGCACGTGCTCATGGAAAACTGGAAGTCTATACAGTAAGCGTGTTTGACGAGACATCAAGCGGGTACAACTCGCTTAATCGTGCTTTTTTGCTTTTAGAAATAATCACCCACGGATTGCCAAACGCGCTTAACACTTCACGGCACACACCACATGAGGGAATCACGTTCCAGCGTTTTTTATCTTTTGAAAAACGAACAGCAACAACGCGTTCTACCTCGCGTTCTCCTCCACTTGCCATATTCGAGACCGCGCTCATTTCAGCACACACTGATGAGGGCGCGCTTGCCACGTTATGAATATTTACGCCAAGGTACTGCTTACCTGAGGCAGAACGCAGTGCTGAACCAACGGACAAGTGAATGTCTTTTCCCACGTAATGCACACGAGAGAGAAGCTCACGCGCTTGTGCAATCAGTTCTTTGTCAATGGCGTCAAGTGCTTTTGTTTTCACCTGTTCTTTTTAGCAGTACGCGCATAAAAAGATTAAGAAAAAAGCACTTTTTTGCATAAAATATCAAGAAAAGACGGTTTTTGTGTAAAAAATAAAGTATTTAAAGGCTTGCATGAGTGTTAGATGCACATGGAACTTGACACACTGGATTATAATATCCTTCACGAGCTTGAAAGAGACTCGCGAACAAAGCTTAAAACGCTTGCACGAACACTTCGAACTTCGATTACAACAGTAAACAACCGTATTCGAAAACTCAGAAAAGAAGGCATTATCCAGGCCTTCTCTGCAAAACTCAACTACGAAGAACTTGGCTACACAGTAAAGGCAGTGATTGGTGTGAGCATTCAAAAACAGCACATTATCACCTTTGAAACTGAACTAAGCAGGCATCCAAACGTGACCTGCGTGTATGACGTGACCGGCACGTTTGACAGCGTAATTGTTACGCGCTTTAGAAGTGTGCGCGAGCTTGATTCGTTTCTCAAAACAGACTTAGTGCGCCCTTACATAACAGAAACACAAACGTTTATTGTTCTTAATACACGCAAAGAAGATTTTCGCATTCCCGCTGCAGGCACAAAATTAAAAAAGACAGGAATGCCACCAATACATTCATAATGCTTCGTGCAATCCTGTTTGTGAGCGCGTTTCTCCTGCTTTTGCTACCTTCTTTTGCGCAAAGTGAAATTCTTATTTCTCAATCAGCAGGAGAAAAACATGAGCTTATCCTGCCACTTTCAAACCCTGCACCAAATGACGTATACTACTACGTGCACGCGCTTGCCTATGACGACTGGATTACTACACCATCAGAACCCGTTTTCGTGCCTGCTGGCGCAACACGCGACGTTTTTCTCCCGATTTTCGTACCAAAAGACGCGCCTGAAGGGTATGCTGTTATTCCCCTCATGTTTGCGCCGGTTCGTGAAGAACGTGACTTGCTTGCAAGCACCAGCATTGAGCGCGAAGAGAAAAAAATTGTCATAGACGTGACCTCACACGAACAAATACATATTATTGATTACGAACTGCTTTCAGAAAACGGCGTGAGCGCAATTGTAACCCTTGAAAACAATCATTCACATCAGGTAACGCCTGTGCTGAATCTGCTTATTTTTGGCGCGCAAAACCTTGAACAAAATGCATCAACCACCATTCAAAGCGGGCAGCGCGCACGCATCCGCGCAAACATCCCCCTTCCTGCTGGCTTGTATCTTGCAAACATCACGCTCACCTACATGGGCGAACCTTTTTTTGAACAAACAAGTTCGGTGATGGTAGCAGACCCCATCACTGGTTTTAGCGTAAAAGGAGTGGAAATGCCTGGAATAACGCTTGCAAGCATTGCCGGATTTCTTATTCTTATCTTTTCACTCATCCTCTTTCGCTAATCTTTAAGAATTGATAAAAAGCTTTATAAAACATATTACTTTTTACAACAAGGTGACTCATTAATGGCACAACGAAGCGGACCGACAAATACTGAACTCAAACATACCATCCAGGCTCTTAAAATCAGTGCCCGAGAAAATGAGGTTAAACTGTGGAGCCGTATTGCAAAAGAGCTTGAACGCTCAACACGATTGCGACGCTCACAAAATCTCGCTCACATCAACCGCTACGCGCACCCCGACGAAACAATTATTGTTCCAGGAAAAGTTCTTGGCACGGGTTTGCTTGATAAAAAAATAACTATTTGTGCATGGCAATTTTCAGACTCTGCAAAAGAAAAAATCAAACAAGCAGGCGCAAAAGCAGTAAGCGTTCTTGAACTGCTTAAAACAAATCCGCAGGCAAAAAAGGTGAGAATCCTTGGTTAAATTCTTTATTGACGCAAAAGACAGCGTTGCTGGGCGCGTTGCAAGTTTTGCTGCAAAACAGGCCATCAATGGAGATGAAGTTATTATCATCAACGCAGCACAGGCGGTTATGTCAGGAAACCGAAAATATCTTCTTGACCGATACCACCAACGAATTAGCAGAGGAACGCCAACTACTGGTCCGTTCTATCCAAGAACCGCTCGCGGCGTGATGAAACGCATCATTCGCGGAATGCTTCCCTACAAAGAAGAACGAGGCAGGAAAGCCTTTAAAAGGGTAAAAGTGTTTGATGAGACGCCAAAAGAATATGAACATAACACGTTTGATGTTGTTACCAAAACAAAACACGATTTCATGCATAATAACTATGTCACACTCAAAGAATTAACAATTGTCATGGGTAAAGCACGATGAGCACTGTAATCCAAACCGTAGGCAAACGAAAAACCGCAATAGCACGTGCCACCATTAACGCAGGAACCGGTGTTGTACGCGTAAACAGCCTTAACATTACTGCCTACACTCCTGAAATATCACGATTACTCATCCAAGAACCCCTCATTATCGCAGGCGAAAAAGCGTCAAAGGTGAACATCACCGTGAATGTTGTTGGCGGCGGTCAAATGGCACAAGCACAAGCGGTTCGAACCGCAATCTCAAAAGCGCTGGTGGAATTCCACAATGATGAAGGACTCAAAGATGCATACCTTGCCTACGACCGACACTTACTTGTCAACGACACGCGACGCAAAGAGCAAAATAAACCGTATCGTTCAGCTGCTCGCGCAAAACGACAAAAGAGTAAACGATAAAAAGACTATCCCACTCAAAAGGAGCTACTATGATAATCCCTGTACGATGCTTTAGTTGCGGAAAACCTGTAGGACACCTATGGGACAATTACAGCACGCGCATTAAAAAAGAGAAACCAGGCAAAGTGCTTGACGAACTTGGTCTTGAACGACAATGCTGTAGAGCACTGTTCCTCGGGCACATAGACCTTGTTGAAACTATTTCAAAATTCAAGAAATAATGCTCACATGGGGCTATAGTGTAGTCTGGTTAGCATTTGAGGTTTGGGACCTTAAGACCCAGGTTCAAATCCTGGTAGCCCCACTAAAAAAAAACGTTTGCGAGAACAAAAAAATATGGCATCCACAAAAGTCGGTTCAGCAGGACGGTATGGCGCACGATATGGCATTAAGGCGCGCAAAAAAGTTTCGGATATGGAGCGCGACAATAAATCCCGTTTTACCTGTCCGTTTTGTTTGAAGAAAACGGCAAGACGACTAGCACTTGGCATTTTTGAATGCGCAAAGTGTAGTGCAAAATTTGCGGGAAAAGCCTACTCGCCATAAAAAAATAAGGAGTACATACAAAAAAAAATGGTAGACTACAAATGCTTTGATTGCGGAAGAACAGTAGAAGCAGAGCACGTTAGACGACGCGTTCGCTGTCCCTACTGTAGCAGTAAAATCCTTTTAAAACAGCGACCAAGCGTGCGAAAGAAAATACCGGCACGATGAAGCTCTCAATACAACTTGTCATCAACACGCCTCACGCAAAGCACATACTCAAAACGCTTAAGCCTGAGATTGATGATGTTAACTCAAAACGCTCAACCATAACGTATCATGCAACAAAAAATGAGTTTGTTGCAAACATCAGCGCCCCTGACGTGAACGCACTTCGGGCAAGCATTAATTCACACTTGTTATGGATTAAAACAATACAAACGGTGATAGAATATGGAAATACCCCCAGAAATTAGAGGAGACATTCTTAAAATGCAGCAAATACAGCAAAAGCTGCAAAACTTCATGCTTCAAAAGCAGCACGTACAAGTCCAAAAAATAGAAGTTGAAAACGCTCTTAAAGAGATTAAGAACGTCAAAAAAGATGATGGCGTCTTTGAAATTGTTGGCACTATCATGTTCAAAAAATCAAAAGACGAGCTTAACGCTTCTCTTGACGAGAAAAACGAACTTTTCACGCTTCGCCTCAGCTCGCTTGATAAACAAATCAACACATTGACTGATGAAGCAAAAGAGATTCAGGCAAAAATAACTGCTGAAATCAATAAGAAACGGTGAGAACCCTTATGGGCGATGCAGAGCAGACAAAACACATACTCAAGGATATCCTCGACGACAACACGGTTCCTCGAAATATTAAAGAACGACTCCACGAAGCGCTTAGACTCCTTGAAAGCAAAGAGGACAAAGACCTGATTAGAGATTCAGTGACTCAAATCCTTGACGAAGTTGTTTCAGACCCGAATCTGCCTCTTTACACGAGAACCCAGATATGGAGTGCTGTTTCACTTATTGAATCTGAAGAGGAAGAATAACACAGATGCAAACTCGTGCTTGAAGCATAATAAAGCTTTTTAAGCAGTACCTGTTTGAGAAACACTAGATTAATAATCTCAAAATTGTATGCAGGTGAATGACATTGATGGATAAATTGCGCGGGGCATTTGGGACAATTAAGATTAATTTTCCTTCAGATAAACCAAGAAACGAAGATGGTGAAGACTATATTGAAATCTCACCAAACGCGGGAGAAAGTTCACCTGCAAAAATTGTTGTAAAATACTTTACACTCACTGATTTTGAAGATACCAAAGAAATTCTAGACTCGCTACGCGACGGCTACACCATTGCGTTTGTGCGCATCAAACCACTTCGAGACAAGAACGTGAATGAACTTCGACGGGCAGTTGATAAAATCAAGAAAACCTGCTTTGCTCTGGAAGGAGAAGTTGTTGGTCTTGAAGAGGAATGGATTGTCGCAACCCCTCCATACGTACAAGTATTTAGAGGAACAACTCATCGCAATGAAGAACTTTAAATCGCTTGTTACCGGCTTAGTTTGTCCAGCCTGTGAAAGCGATTCAGCAGTGCTGCAACAACGCATGACCACTGTTGAGAATGTTGGAAAAATGCTTCGCATCACGCTTTCTTGCGCCCATTGCTTTCACCACGAAAACGATTTCATTCCCTTATTCAAAAAAGAGCCAAGCCGGATTGAATTTTCAATTGAGGATGAGAACGATTTGGACGCGAAAGTAGTGAAATCAAACACGTGCAAGCTTAAAATTCCTGAGCTTGATTTGGAAGTTGACCCTGACCCTGAAGCGGCAAGTGTTATTTCAAATGTTGATGAAGTGCTTAACCGCATTCGCTTCCACTCTGAGCTTTCATATGATTATAAGACAATTGAGAGCGCTATTACGAATGCGCGGCGTGGAAAACGTAAGCTGACGCTTATTCTTGAGGACCCAACAGGGGTTTCTACCATAATCTCTAAAAAGGTAAAGCGCCACTTATTGTAAGTCATGGTGCTTATTGATTATCAAAGCGCGTTTGGAGCGAGTGTTACAGTTGGCATTTTGTTTGGTTTGTTGATTGGCGTGCGCTATCTGGTTCGTATTGAGCGTCATCAAAAACGCCTGCTTGAAAAAGTTGAGGACCTTCAAGAGACGCTTGCAAAGACTGAGCAAAAAATTCTCAACCTGCTTGTCAAGAAAAAGCCCGCAAAAAAGGGCGCAAAATAACTTCTTTTTTTTCTTTCTCAGTACCTTTTTTTTTATCTAACTTTTATATGGCGCTTTTGTTAGTGAATTTAGAAAATATGCTCTTACAACATCTCTTTTTTCAATTTCAATTGGAGTTTTTGATAGCTGAATTTATACAAATGCGATTGATACTATCATGCCCAGCATGGCGCCAACGCTGATAAATGGCATTGCCGGATAATACGTTCCTTTCTTGCCGCGTGTTAACAAAAAGAGGAGTCCGTTTGCTGCGCCGCCAATAATAAATGCGCTTGTGATAAGTGATGTTCCCGCAAACACGCTTGCAAGCAGTAAGGGAAAGGCAATATCTCCTCCGCCAAGAAAACTTGCTGAATTTTTTTGTTCAACAATAATTCCTGGAAACACTCCTGCTGTTGATTGCGCTTTTGCAAGGGTTACCATATGTTTGGACACACGAACCGCGTATGTGTCATATAATGAAACAATGGCAAGCAGGAGCACTGCTGTTGTTGGATTGAACATAGGTGCGATAATAGCAACAACCCCTCCATAAATCAGAATCTCGGTAATATTATGAAAGTACGCATCATGCGAGCGCAACTTTAAAAGCAGTAAGAAACCAGCAACAAGCAACCCTGTTTCGCCAAAAAAAATGTTGAGCGTGATTGCCATGGCAAGACCAATGCCCACACCATACATGATTTTCCACAACAAGATTTTCTTATAACGAATCAGCACTAAAATCACAAGCGTCATGGCAAGCAGGGCAAAGAGGAAGGTTGAAAGCGAAAACAGGCCTTCATCACTTAAACGCTCAATGCCAAATGGCAACGCGTTTGTTGTGTAATAATGAGCAACCCACAAGCCAAACACGTTTGCAAGCACGAACAAGAGCAAAATCAGATAGGTAACGTGCTGTTGGTGTTTCATGATGTGTAGTTTTTACACGCAAAGGTTCTATAAAAAAGTGCGCTTATGACGCAGGTTCAACACAGCGATGAAATTCGCCGCACACTAAATCATCCTCGCACATGGTATCAGTGCAGCATTCATAGCTCAGACACGCGTGGTTTGCAGCGTACTCGCATAAATCACAATTCAAGCGCACGCACTCATTTTGTTCACATGATTCAAACAATTTGCAATCACTGTTACTCACACATTCTGGTGTGATACATGACCCGTTTACTACAATCTGGTTGCTCTCGCATGAAATGAACTCGCACACGCCCTCAATACACCACGTGTTGCTGGCGCAATCCTCATGCGAACAGCACGCGTACGTGAAACACGTGTGCGCTTCAGGAAACTCACACGCCTTGCACACAACCTCCTCGCAGGTGTTGTTACTGCATACTTCATCGTCAGCGCACTGGCTTGTTTTGCAGCACTCAAGTGCAACGCAGGCGTGGTCTGTTGTTTCTTCACAATACTGGCAGGAAAATGCTTCACAACCATTATCAACACATTGTTCGCTTTGCGCGCACGCGTCATTATTTTCGCAGGGAGTGAGGATTACCTGATTCATGCGCGAGGTTCGAGAAACCCCCGCTGAATCAGTGACTACAACGCGCACGAGCCATTCTCCTGTTTGATTAAATATGATATTCTCTTGTGAAACCCATCCTAGTGGTGTCTCTGCCATAGTGAGTGTGATGCTTTCTCCAAGAGGGGTTTGAATGCGCGCGCTCACATTAGAAATGCGCGTTTCATCATCGTGCGCGCCAACAAAAAGCGTGCTTGCATCCCCACGCAAGCGCGCGTCTAGCGTGATGTTGTCAATGCTTGGTGCAAGATTTGTGTAGGGCGCGCGAAGGGAAAAAATAATAATCAAGATAAGGGTGAGAACAACAATAATCACATACTTGCCTGGAATACGGTCCGTGTAGGATGTTACGCGGTCTTTAACATTAAAGAGGAAATTAAGTGCATTATTTCGCTTAGATGCGCTCTCATACACGTGTTTTTCCTTGCGTTCTTGCTTGAACGGATAGTGGCACGTTTCGCACACTTTGCTGTTGATAGTAACGTCCCCGCACTGCGTGCACTTCCAGCTGCGAGGGTACCCGCACGTAGGGCAGTTATGATTGTCCCGCACAAGCGAGCGACAATTGCGACACGTCCAATCATGAGGATAGCGCATACGTATGTTTCACGCACTAAACCATAAAAAAGGTATTGTAGAACCTCACACAATCTCGCCAACAAGGTGATGTGCTTTTGCATCAGTCACGCGCGCGTTTACAAACGAGCCGAGAACCCCTTGTTTGAGCACGATTGGTTTGTAGGCAAAATTCCTGCCAACAAGTGAATCATGTTTTCCAACTTCATCAATGTAGACGCGTCCCTGCCATCCAATCCATTTCTTGTGTTCTTCTTCAGTAATTTCAGCGCATATCTTAGTTAATTCGCGCGTGCGCTCTTTTCGGATGTAGTTTGGCAGTTGTTTAAGCATTGCAGCGCTTGTTTTTGGACGCTCCCAGTACATGGAAATATTAGTCACGCTTGGCCGAACCCGCGTTAATAGTTCGCGCGTTTTTTCAAAATCACGATCCGTTTCTGTAGGGTAGCCTGCAATAATATCTGTTGCAAGCGTGAGCTTTGGATACGCTTTTTTAAATGCATTTACCACGCGCTCAAACGTGTTGATTTCATAGCCCCTGCGCATGTGCGCAAGAACCGCGTTACTCCCGCTCTGCACGGGGATGTGAAGAAATTTGAACACTTTATCTGATGCAAAACTTGTAATAAGCGGTTTTTGAATTCTTGCTGCGTGCTGCGGGCTCATCATGCCAACGCGAACCCACACGCGCTTTCCAAGCGCGTTAATCTGGTTTAAGAGGTTTGCAAGATTTGTGTTACTATCAAACCCATAACATCCCATGTCTTGGGACGTGAGCCATACTTCGCCATGCGCATTTTTCACGTTTCGAACAATGTCACGTATTGGGTAGGAGTACAAATTTCCACGCGCTTTTTTAGTCATGCAATATGAGCAATTACTCAAACACCCTTCATTTACTTCCACGATGCTGATGCATGAATCTTTATGCACCACGCCCATGCCTGCTTTGTTTAATCGCTTTAATTGCGTATTTTCTTTTACGTTTCCGTCAATAATGTCGCTAATTGCGTCAACGCCTTCCACGCCAAGAATTGCGTATTCTGGAAAATGTTCGCGCACAAATTCTGGTTGGGATTGTGCCATGCATCCTGCAACAACTACCTGTTTATTGCGCAGGGTTTCAAGCTTTTTGACAATTTTACGCTCAGTAGGGCTCTTTACCACGCACGTGTTGACAACCACAACGTCAGCGTCTTTTTCATGCAAAACAATAGTATGCCCACTTTTTTTGAGCTGTTGCTGCATCAATCCTGAATCTGCTTGATTCACGCTGCATCCATAGGTTACAAACGCTACTTTCATTAAAAATTCGAAACTATTCAGTGCTTTATAAGCGTGTTCCTCTCTAGCAGTGTTAATGTAATTTCTTGTCTATATGGTATACCAGGCTTGCTGCGCCAATGCCAATTACAAGACCAAAAAACGCTGCTCTGAAATTAATCACAAAACCACCCGTTTGCTCAGCAAACATGCTTAACACCATCACCCACGTGAAGGTGAGCAGTGAATAGAGCATAAGAATGTGATTGCGATTTGATAGGGTAATAACTACGCGCTTATCTGCTTTTTTTGAACGACTACTGCTCCGCTTTACCATTCTCTTCTCCCCTGGTATATTATACCTTTCTTTTTTCTTAAAAACCTTTTCTTTCACGCATTGCCTGTTTGATGTTCATAAATTTTAAATTCTCACAATATGGTTAGTGTATGGTATGCGTGATGATTCTTTTGAAAAATTGATTGACCTTCTTAGATTTTATATTACCGGTTCAAAAGAGGATTTTGAAAAGAAACTCAAAGAATACCACATTGATGCAGATATGCTAGATGAACACGCGTCTGACGCGTATAAACCGCTGTTCTCAGCGCATTTTGATTCAGTCTTTAAAGGGCAACCAAACCCACCGCCAAAAATCTTTGGTTTTGAGTATACTCGTGGTCCTGACGGAGAACTGCGCGTCACCCCGATTGACACTGCTCGTGACGATATTAGCCGGCTTTTTGAAGATATTAACCTGTTTTTTGGAAAAACTCTTGAAAACTTTTTTGACCTCTCTTCTCACCCTGCTCCTCCTGTGCCCCCATTACCTGCGCGTATTATGTGGGATGTTATCTATGACACCAAAAACAGGGCAGACAACGATTATTTCAAATTCATACTTGAAGCCCCCGCTCAAAACCCTGCATCTGTACCAGACCTTTGTTTTGACAACGAATTTTTTAGCATTACTATTAATCCCCATCTTGCAAAACCCCACTCACAAAAAATAGTGCGCCCCATTCGCAGCGCGTTTAATTTCAATCCTTTTGAGTTTGACCTTGATAATCCCTCAGTAACGTATAATAATGGCGTGTTTGAATACACGTTTGAGCGTTTTCCGCCCCGTATTTAGCGTCTAACAAAAGTTTATAATGCTCTAGCGTTCCTACATATACTATGATGCGGCAACGTCCGATTGGCAGGGGCCTGCGCATAGAACGGATCGTTATTGTTCTGTTTTTTACTATTGGCCTTGTAGGCATTAGCATTTTCATATTCTTTGGCAGTGCGGGAAGTCCTTCTGTTGTGTGCCATGCAGAAACTGCTGATGCGGTTCTTGCAAACCCGCGAAACTCTGATACTGAAAAAATCTCATATCTTCTTGATGCAGCAGACCAGTGCGTCACTGAATTTAGCGCAAACGCAACTGCGCAAAACACGCACTTTTATCTCATGACCCAATCGCTTCACCTGCTTGAAAATTATGAAGAAGAGAACATGACACAACTCATCTATGATTTTTCCGTGTTTAGCAAACAAATAGCGCAAAACCAGTACGAAACGCTTCGCGCATTTGATGCGCACACACAACGCTTGCTTAGCCAAACACTTGCGGTCAATGATGTGATTAACGAGCGCATATTTGCGAGCATGCAAGCCCTTGCAGACGCAACTAGTCGCGAATTTGGCTCGCTTGAAGCAGAAATCGTTTCCTATCAGCAAAGCATAGGCCTCATTGGAGTAAAAGCGCAGGTGAGCATGGAATTCCTGCGCGTACTTGAAAGAATGGAACTTTCACAAAACGCACAAACCATTCTTTCCCGCGCGCAAAGCGCGCACAACGTTTCACGATATGATAACGCGTTCGCGTTTGAATTGCAAACGTTGCGAAGCATATAAAAATCATTCGCGCGCTTCTTCTTGTTATGAATGTCACTGTTGATGAACAAACCTGTATTGGTTGCGGTTCTTGCGAAGCAATTTGCCCTAAAGCATTCTATCTTATTGACGGGCTTGCAAAAGTGAAAAAAGACCATGCAGCAACAAATGGAGAATTAGAAGAAGCAATTGATATTTGCCCTGTTGATGCTATTAAAAAAGTAGAAAAAAAGGATTAAGCTTCAACAAATTCTTTTAAGAGGTCAAAAAAGTACCCATCCCACCCTTCTTTGTGACCCGCGACTTCTTGCTTGTTTGGAAGCTTAGTGTGCGACAATACGACCGTTGTTTTGTCCTTTTTTTCTTTGAGCGTATACGTTACTAGCGAGTCAGCCCATGATGCATCCCACGTGTTTTGGCGCCACGTGTAGGATAATTTCTTTTTTGGCTCAAATACCAAAATCTTTCCAGTTGTTGCGCCATCAAACAAACTCACGTGGCCACCCACTTTTGTGGATTGCGCGCATTTTTGTCCCTGCCACGAGCTCAACGTTTTACTGTTAGTAAGCGCTTTCCACACGGCGTCAATTGGTGCGTTAATGGTGTATTCTTTTTTAATTGAGAATGCCATTACAATATTCTTCTGTTTTTTTTGTGGTTAAACATGTTTTGTTCCATAACTCTTAAATATTCTTGCTGAAATCAGAGAGTATCATGCGAGTTGATCATCCCACACACGTATAGACGATTTCTTTACTGCAAAGCATACCTGACGCGCGTATGCAATATCTTTTTTACCGGTTAACTTGTGTTAGTAGTATACTACACTCAAACACGCCCCTTGCCCTCAAAAAAAGTTGAAATTGGTGAAACACAATGAATATCAAGCTCACTCTCCCTGATGGAAAAAAAATCGAAGCAAAAAAAGGAATAACTGGTAGAGCCCTTGCTGAAAAAATCGGCAAAAAACTGGCAAAACAAGCCCTTGCAATCAAAGTAGGAGATGAACTCAAAGACCTCTCCCACCCAATTGAATCTGACGCGCGCATCAAAATCCTCACCTGGAACGAACCGGAAGGAAAAGACGTGCTTCGCCACAGCGCAGCGCACGTGCTTGCATACGCGGTCACTGAATTATTTCCAAAAGCAAAACCAACTATTGGACCCGTAATTGAAGATGGGTTTTACTATGATTTTTATCGGGACAAACCCTTTGATGCACAGGAAATCAAACAAATCGAGAAAAAAGTGAACAGCATCATTGGTGCTAACCATACAATTGTGCGCCACATGGTTGCAAAAAAAGAAGCGCGCGCATTCTACAAAGATAACAAATTCAAAAAAGAACTTATCAGCGAATTTGAAGGAAACGCGCACTCATTTTACACGATGGGCAAGTTTGATGACTTGTGCCGCGGACCTCACATCCCAAGCACAGGCCACATTAAAGCATTTAAAATAATCAAAGACTCAAGCGCGTACTGGCGCGGGGATGAGAAAAAAGAAACCCTGCGCAGGCTCTATGGCGTTGCGTTCCCGAGCAAAAAAGAACTTGATGAATACCTTGTGCGCATGGAAGAAATCGAAAAACGAGACCACCGAAAACTCGGCCCAGAGCTGGGACTCTTCTTTTTGCACGACACTGCTCCAGGCATGCCGTACTGGCTTCCAAAAGGATTGCGCGTGTACCAAGCGCTCGTAAAATTCTGGAAAGAGGAGCATGACAAACTCAACTATCAAGAAATTGCAACTCCTCTTATCAACAAAAAAGATTTGTGGGAAATAAGCGGGCACTGGGAGCACTATCAGGAGAACATGTTTATTGCAGACATGGGCGAAAACGAAGTGTACGGCGTGAAAGCAATGAACTGCCCAAACGCTATGATAACCTTTGCTCACGAGTCACGAAGCTATAAAGATTTGCCGCTCAAGCTCTCAGACAAAGATACGCTTCACCGCTACGAGCGTTCAGGCACGCTCCACGGACTGCTTCGCGTACGTTCATTTTCACAAGATGACGCGCACATTTATGTTACACCTGAACAAATAGAGCAGCAATATGATGAAATCCTCGGCATTGCAGACCAGTTCTACCGTATTTTTGGTCTTGACTACACGCTACGACTTGGCACCCGACCCGAAGGGTTTATTGGAGACAAAAAAACGTGGGACAAAGCAGAAGCAGAGCTTAAAAAAATTCTTGAAAAAAGCCGAAAAAAATACGGTCGCGAATACGAAGTGCTTGAAGGTGATGGCGCGTTTTACGGACCAAAAATAGATATTATCATGAAAGACAGTCTTGGCAGGGAATGGCAAACGGGAACGGTTCAGCTTGACTTCCAACAGCCACGCCGATTCAACCTATCATACGTGGACAAGGACGGTTCAAAGAAAACGCCGGTTGTTATACACCGCGTGATTTACGGTTCGCTTGAACGTTTTATTGGTTTATTGATTGAACACTTTGCTGGCGCGTTTCCAACGTGGCTTGCTCCAGAACAAGTAAGAATCCTGCCAATCACTGACCGTGCCCTGGCGTATGCAAAACGCATTAAAGAAACGCTTGCAAAAGACGGCGTGTTGGTGAGCATTGATGACTCAACAAACACAATACAATACAAGATTAGAAACGCACAACTCAAAAAAGTGCCCTACATGCTCGTGCTTGGCGACAAAGAAGTGAGCGCAAAAAACGTGACAGTCAGGCATCGCAGCGGTAAAATCGAGTATGGCAAAAACTTCAAAGCTTTTGCAAAAACGCTCAAACAAGAAATTGTGGAGAGAACACTCTCCTCCTAACCTTTTTTTTCTTATTTGAAATACACGTTAAAGACTGTTGCGTTGTTTCCAACCTGAGAGGATACCCTCCCTTTATGTAGGATACAACTCCAGATACTCTCCTGGTTTTTGAGGGCACAATCTTTTCAAACACGCACCCTCCGCCAAGAAATCCTCCCTGCCCATGATTGTCGCCTGGTGTTGGAAAATAAATAAATGTATCTCCAACTTCTAAATCGTCAAACACCAAAATTTTTATTATCCAAAGATTTGCATTTAACAATATAGAACGGAGAATTTTTTTCTTATGAAAGTATTACAACTCCACTGCACACACTTTGAATACGTTGCAACAAAAAAAACGCCCGTCGCGATAGGTGATGGGGGTAGTGGGAGTTTTGATAACGTGCTTGTTTGTTTCACCACATATGAAAAATATGATGAGAACCGGCATGAAGAAATTATCAAGACATACAAACAAAAATTACTTACTGATTTTGAACGCATGAAATTCAAAACAGTGCTCATCCACCCCTACGCGCACTTGTCAACAAACTTAGGCAGTCAAAAAAAAGCAATTCAATTCTTAGAAGAACTTAAGCACGCGCTACGCGCTACGCCATATACTGTTTTTCAAAGCCCGTTTGGCTGGTACAAGGCGTGGAAGACTGAGGTAAAAGGACATCCCTTAGCAGACGCCTTTCGCGAGTATTAAGCATTAAATAATGCTAAACGGAAGCGTGCCTAAGACGCTGCCATACCCTATTTCATATATCAAACCTGCTTTGTCATCACTTACCAGCAGTGAGCCAAACGGGGTTACAATCACGTCAACAGGCCTGCCTAGGGCAACACTATTCTTAAGCCATCCTTCTGCAAAAACCTCATAGGACTGTGCTTTATTGTTTTCAACAGAAACGCGCATAATCCGATACCCAATAGGCGCATCCCGATTCCATGACCCATGCTCAGCAATAAACACATCTCCGTGATACGTGCTTGGAAACTGTGTGCCCGTATAAAAGGTCATTCCCAATGCTGCTACATGTGGGCCAAGCGCGCGAGCAGGTTGTTCAAACGCGCTGCAATCAAACAAGTCAAATTTAGGGTCTTGAATTGTTCCTCCATGGCAGTAGGGGTAGCCAAAGTGTGGTCGCTGTTTTGAAATCGCGTTCAACTCATCAGGAGGCGCGTTATTTCCAAGCCAGTCTCGCCCATTATCAGTAAACCACAGCGTGTTGGTGGTTGGATTCCAGTCAAATCCGACGGTGTTTCGAACACCCCATGCAATAATCTCAAACCCGGCGGGGTCTGACACATTAAGGCGCGTTATGGTTGCATACGGCTCTTCTGGACTGCAAATATTACACGGAGCGCCAACCGGGACGTATAGTAATCCGTCAGGGCCAAATGCAATATACTTCCATCCATGAAGCGCGTTTTTAGGATAGCCATCAAATACAACCTCATAATCTGAAGAGGCAAGGTTGTTTTCAATATCATTAAAACGAATGATTCTGCTAATCTCAGCAACATACAAGTCGCCACCCTTGAGTGCAACCCCGTTTGGCGAATTAAGATTGCGCGCGACCTTGATTACATCACCTGTTTGGGTTACTGCGTACACCTTGTCGCCACGTGTTCCTACAAAGAGTGTGCCACTCTCACTTAAGACAAGGGAGCGCGCTCCAGCAACGCGCGCGTACACGTCTATGCTAAACCCGTCAGGTAGCCTAATTGCGTTTATAATCTCGCTGTCATTTGCCCCACTAGGAATGAACCCGGTTAAGTACTCCCAAGGAAAGACAATAGCAAAAGCCACGGCAAGTATTAGACCAAGTGCAATAACCCCTACTATGGTACTTGCCCGCATACACTTACTTAACGCATGTTTATTTATTTGTGTGTTATGGTTTTTTTAATTCAATGGTTACTGGACAATGGTCTGAACCTGTCACGTTGTTTAGAATGCCTGCACTTTTCACGCGCTTCTCAAAGAGGGTGTTAACAAGAAAATAATCAATGCGCCATCCAATGTTTCTCTCGCGTGCATTAAACCGATATGTCCACCACGTGTAATTATTTGGTTCTTGATTGAACATGCGAAACGTGTCAACAAAACCCGCGTTCAAGAGTTTTTGAAAGCTTTCGCGTTCTTCATCACTAAAACCTGCATTCCTGCGGTTTGCCTGGGGGTTTGCAAGGTCAATTGCTTTGTGCGCAACATTAAGGTCGCCGCAAATAACTACCTGCTTTTTTTGTGTTAATTCTTTAACGTACGCGCGAAAATCAGCATCCCACTTCAAGCGATACGTGATGCGCAACAAGCCGCGCTTGGCATTTGGTGTGTACACGTTAACTAAAAAGAAATCATCAAATTCAAGGGTGATAACACGCCCCTCCTCAGTATGGTTTGGGATGTCATAAAAAACCACGCGGGGTTTGATTTTGGTAAACACAGCCGTTCCAGAATACCCTTTTTTATGAGCTGCGTTCCAGAACTGGTGATAGCCGGGAAGCAGGAGTTCTGTTTTGTCAGTTTTTGTTTCCTGCAAGCACACAACATCAGGGTCATGTTTTTGAATTGAAGCGAGAAAACCTTTTTTGAGTGCTGAGCGAATTCCATTCACATTCCAGGACAGTAATTTCATATGCTACACAAAAGAGGTCATTGCTTATTAATGATTTCTTTGGCTAACTACGTTATTCCTGATAATATCCGGTGTTGCCAAGCGCAAGTGCGATTTCTGCTTTTTTTAATTCTTTTCCAAGATATGCCACATGCTCTTTTTGCGTGAACCATTCCTGTTTGTGCTGTTTTTCGTACTCAAAAATGGCGTGATACACGTCTTGTGCGCGCTTGCCTTTGAATACTTTGAGTATTTCATGCTCATAGTTGGTAATTGCAACTTGGAGTTCATGGTATTCAAAATCAACTTTGATAAGCACGTAACAACCTTTGTCAAGCGTGAAATCTTTGTACGTGTCGTAGGGTACGCATTCAATTATCTCAAACTCTTTGTGCAGGATTTTGTCACGAATCCACGCAGGCCTTTTTTTGTCTGTCATACGTGAGTGTGAGTATGTTTGGTATTATTTGTTTTACGCCACTGCAGAAAGCCAAATTCCGCTCATAGTTCCAATACTTGCAAGCGTAGTAAGAAGCGTTGAAGCAATCTCCTTATCATTCAAGGTTTTTGGCGTTATTTGCAGGCCAGTATTATACATTTCAAGCCACGCCCATAAGTAGAGCGGAAAGGCAACAATAAAATGAACCGGTTCTAAGAACTTGACAAAAAGAATTGCCTGAATGAAGGCTATACTCATGCCCAGCACATAATTTCTTGCTCGCGCTTTTGGTTTCCTGTAATCATCGCTTAAACCTTGGGCAAAACTAATTTCTAAGAGAATAATAAAAAACCACAACTGAAACAACTGTGGCTGAAAAATAGCAATAACACTCGCTACAAATAACGGGAAAAATATGAGGAAAAGTATGTTTAGCTTGACAAAATTTGAGTGTCCGCGTTTTACTGCATGAAAAAAGGTAGTCCTGCTAATCACAAGGCCTACATGTGCACGCATGTAATAAACGTTTTTCCCCTTTAAACGCTAAAACTTATAACACGCGAGTGCAACTATACGTGTATGGGCGCGGAGATTGTTGGTTTTCTTATTATTCTTGGTTCAGGGCTTTTCTTTTTCGGAATTGTTTAGAAAACTTCACTTGCCCTATGTTATCGCGCTTATTCTTGCAGGAATCATAGTAGGACCGTTTGGCTTTGATATTATTGAGCCTGATGCGGTTGTTGTATTCTTGAGTTCTGTTGGTGTGTTGTTTCTCATGTTTATTGCGGGAAGTGAGATTACTTCAAAAACTCTCAAAGAAACAAGCAAGAGCATTGCTTTTCTTGCCTTACTCAATAGTGTAGTTCCGTTTTTTGTTGGTATGGGAATCGCGCTCTTTTTTGGTTTTAATATTCCTACTGCGCTTATTCTTGGCGTGACGTTCATGTCGTCATCTGTTGCGGTTATTATTCCTTCACTACAGTCTCAGGGATTGGTAAACACCAAGCTTGGCAGGAGTATTATTACATCAACTGTTTTTGAGGATTTTGGGAGTTTGCTTCTTGTGGGCTTTATTCTTCAGGCGTTCAAGCCGCAATCAGCAATCCCGCTTTTTGCCTACATCCCGGTTGTGCTCTTGTTTATTGCGCTTCTTAAAATTATTATTCCCCGCCTTGAAGAATCGTATCACGCAGATAAGACGGGTCAGGATTTATTTGAGAGCAAGCTTCGTTTCACGTTTGTTGTGCTTCTTGCAAGCGTGCTCTTGTTTGAAGTGCTGGGCATGCATGCGATTGTTGCAGGTTTCGTGATTGGTTTGTTATTATCTGATTCAATTCAGGGAAAAATCAGGGATAAAATTAGAACCATTAGCTATGGTATTTTTATTCCTGTGTTCTTTTTTATGATTGGCGTGCAGACTGATTTGAGCGTGTTTGTGTTGCCACAATCAGTTACATTTACCGTGTGCGTTGTGTTTGGACTTGTTATTTCAAAATCAGTAAGCGGCTGGGTTGGGGGTGTGATTTCTGGTTTTTCAAAGCGCGAGAGCATTCTTATCGCGTTTTCAACAATACCTCAATTATCAACTACGCTTGCTGTTGCGTATAGCGCGCTCGCGTTTGATATCATTAATGTGGATATTGTTGCAACGCTTGTTATTCTTACTATTGTAACAACCCTTGGCTCACCGCTTCTCATAAAACTCTACAATGATGTGCTTCGAGAGAAACCGGAAAAAACACAAACTAGCTAATGAACTCTTTCATTTGTTCAAGCAATCCTTGAACCTGAGTTTTAATGTGTTCTGGTTTAAAATTGTTAACCTCTGACACGTGAACTGCACGCTGGAGCGGAATTGCTTTGAGCGCAACAATTACTTGGCGCAATTGTTCTGTCATGCGCGTGCCTCCCCACGGACCGTCTGATACGCTGCAAATTCCAAACACTTTTTTTTCGTATTGGTCATAGAGCTGGTCGAGAAATAGTTTTAATTCGCCGGGATAGCCGTGATTGTATTCAGGACTTACAATTATGATGCCGTCTGCTTTGTTGAGAATCTTTTCCCACTTCTTTGCATACCTGTTTTTTTCGCTGTTATCTGTTGCTCTCAAAGGATAAGCATTTACATCAACAAGGATTGTTTCAACTCCTGTTGTTTTCATGTGTTCAACCACTGCGTTTGCAACAGCTTCACTTTTTCTGCCTTTGCGTGCCGTGCCAAGAACAACTGGAATAAACATATTCTTATCTGCTCAAGAGCGCGTTAAAAAAATATCGGATGGGGGCATGGAAATTGATATTAATACGTTAAGCAGTCTAAAAATGTTATGTCAACCCTTGAGCAACAATTACGCACTCTTCGCGAAAAAGAAAGCAAACTTCTTGAACAGCTTAAAGAAGAGAACAAGAAAAAAACGATTGGCTGCGCCTCCTGTGACAACCAACATGAAATTGGCAGGCTCACTGCTATCCAAACACATTACTACGACCGGGCGTATGACGCATCAAGCCAAGGAGAACTACGTTTTGTTTGTCCAGAAACACGTGTTGAAAATCGAATACTCTTTGATATAGATGATAACTACCGACAAAGTCCTTTAGAACAATTTAAGAACACGTACAAATCATTGTTCAAACAGGTAATCCATAGGCAGATAGATAACTGCGATAACACTCAGGGTGATTGGGAAGAAAAACACGCTAAAACAGTAAACAATTATTACATAGATAAAAACCCTGAACTATTTGGACTTGACGTAAAGAAAAAATGTGACTGCTGTGGAAACATAGCGTAGTCACAACACTTAAAAAAGATGGAGTAATACTATTCTTCACTATGTCAGGTGAATACCTTCCGCGCAAGCACTAATTCACCTATTCTTAAATATCTAAAACACCTTGATAATCCAGTGCGAGGTTTGTTACAATGAGCAAACAAGAAGGAATAACCGTAAAACGAGAAGAAAACTGGGACAAATGGTACCCACAAATATGTCTAAAAGCCGAGCTGATGGATTACTCCCCCGTCAGCGGTTGTTATATCCTTCGCCCGAGAGGCTACTACCTGTGGGAAGCACTCCAAACCTATCTTGACGCGGCATTTAAGAAATCAGGCGTGCAAAACGCGTACTTTCCTTTATTTATCCCAGAAAGCCTGCTCAAAAAAGAAGCAGAACACGTTGAAGGTTTCACACCAGAAGTGGCATGGGTAACGCACGCAGGAAACTCAAAACTACCCGAACGACTTGCAATTAGACCAACAAGCGAAACTATCATGTACAACAGCTACAAAGAATGGATTCGCTCACACCGCGACCTGCCGCTCAGGCTTAACCAATGGAACAATGTAGTACGCTGGGAATTCAAAAATCCCGTGCTCCTCATGCGCTACCGCGAATTTTTGTGGCAAGAGGGACACACCGTATTTGCAACCAAACAAGAAGCCGATGCGGAAGTGAGGGAAATGCTTGAAATCTATCGCAAAGCCTATGAAGACGTGCTTGCACTTCCCATGTACGCGGGCATGAAAACCGATTACGAAAAATTTCCTGGGGCAGACTACACAACAAGCGTTGAAATCTTCTTGCCAAACGGTCGCGGCGTGCAAGCAGCAACCTCACACCATTTGGGTCAGCGCTTTGCAAAAGCATTTGACATCACGTTCAAAGATGAGAGCGGCAAACAGGTATATCCCTACCAAAACTCGTGGGGCTTTGCAACCCGTGCGCTTGGCATTGTTGCATTTATGCACAGCGATGACAAAGGATTAGTATTACCCCCACGCGCAGCAGAAAAACAAATCGTGATAGTGCCGATTTTCAATGCAGACAACAAAGAAATCGTGTTAAAGGAAGCAGGCAAACTTGCAAAAAAACTCTCAGAATTCAGAGTATTTATTGATGACCGAGAAGGATACACACCGGGTTGGAAGTTCAATGAATGGGAGCTTAAAGGCCTACCCCTTCGCATTGAGATAGGCATGCGCGATATTCAAAACAAGAGTGCTGTTGCGGTTAAAAGAAATGATGGAAAAAAACAAACCGTCAAAATGGTGAGCATAGCAAAAGACACAGAATGCCTGCTTGACACTATACATGCTGAGCTCTTGGAGAATGCGTGGAAAAAAATGCATTTAGTGATGGTGGAAGTAAACACAGTCACTGATTTGAAAAAAGCGCTTGCAAACAAGAAAGTGGGCGTTGCAGGATGGTGCGGAGAAACTGACTGTGAAGTAGCGCTTAAAGAAAAAATCGGTGCGCGCTCATCAAACTATGCATTTAACAAAGAACCCATAAATACGAGCTGCATTGTGTGCAAAAAACCTGCAAAACACGTTATGCGCTTTGCAAAATACTATTAGAAAGAGTTTTATATTTTTTTTTCTCTTTTTTTTCTTATTATGCGCGTTATTGGTATCAGTGTTACGACAAAAAACCAACCTTTTGAAAAAATACAGCCCGCACTAGAACACGTTGCCAAAAAAGAGTATGGTGCAGTACTTGCACACGCATTCATGCCACTTGATGAAATTCTAAAACAAGGATTTGACCCAATACTTAGAAACACGCTTGACACGCTTTTTCCAAAGCAAGTCACCTTTTACCATAACGGTCCAAAACGCGCAGACCTCGCTGAATTTCTGGAACTCAACAACGCAACAGCTTACATAATTGGCAACATCATCGGTGGCGTAAAAGAAGAATACGAGATATATCAAACACGAGAAATCAAAACACAACGCGTACCACTTGTATAACTATGCACTAGCAAGAATCACACAACACCTTTTCTTAAGAAGAAAAGCTGTGCCAAAAGAAAAAGAACGTAAAATAGCCCTGCCAGGATTCGAACCTGGGTCGCAAGGTTCAGAGCCTCGCATGCTTGGCCACTACACTACAGGGCTAGTGATTTGCAGAGTGTTATATGGGGTGGTCTATTAAAAGGTTTTTGAAAGCCAAGTTTACGAGGGTATTCTTGTAATCCACTTTTGGTGTGCATCATTGTTGCCAAGCACCGTTTCAAAATAGCTTGCTTGCAATTGTTGCGTGATAGGCCCAATGTTTCCACTCCCGATTTGCATGCGATCAACAAAACCAATGCCAGCAACTTCTCCTGCTGTACCCGTAAAGAATGCTTCATCCGCAATGTAGACCTCGCTTCGTGCAATGGTTCGTTCAAGAACATCAAATCCCTTTTCTTTTGCAAGCGTAACAATCGAGTCCCGGGTTATTCCTGCAAGAATTGGTGCAGAAAGCGGGGGTGTGATGATGGTTTGGTCTTTTACCATAAAGAAGTTTTCCGCGCTTCCTTCGCACACGTAACCGTGTTCGTCAAGCAAAAGTGCTTCATCAAAACCATTAAGCACTGCTTCTTGTTTTGCAAGAATGCTATTTACATAGTTCCCGCCTGCTTTTGCTTTGAGGGGTTGTGCTGATTGGCTTAGTTTTCGCCATGAACTGACCGTAACGTGTTGCGGTTTTTCAGTATTCAAGTATTTGCCAAGAGGCATGGCAATAATTGCTGTACTCACTGGAGACTTAAGAGGGTTGAGTCCAAAAACGCCGTAATCGCGAAAATGGATGGGACGAATGTAAATGCCTGTTTTGAACTTGTTTTCTTGTACAACACGCACGGATGCAGAAAAGAGGTCATCAAGAGTGTATGGTGTTTTCATGTGATACATTTTTGCTGAATCCTCTAATCGCTTGAGATGCTCTTCTAAACGAAACACAAGAATGTCATCATCTTTGTGATATCCCCTAATCCCTTCAAACACGCTGGTTCCGTAGTGAAGCGCGTGAGCCCACACGTGTACGCGCGCATCATCCCATGCAACAAGATTGCCATTAAACCAGAGGTAGTCTGCTTTTTCCATATTCGTTTCTTGCTTGGCGTGTTAATAAACATTATCCGGCACAAAAATAACAAAACACAGAAGATAAAATAGGAATACTGAAGCATCATAATCATTTTTAATAAGAAATAAAAAGAAATGTAGCATAATGAATCTCATATCAAATCTGACATTTTCAATTTTTAATGTACTGCAAGAACGGGCATTAGTTTCAGCGCAGGAAAAAAACATAGGAATGCGGCCCGTGCTTAATTACGCGCCAAAGCCCATGCTTGCAAATTTTGTGAAAACGCCGCTCTTTCATCCTCAAGAAATGATACATAAAAAGTATGGTAAGGATGTTCTCCATCAGGATTGGATGAATTATTTTTCATTTGGCACGTATGAAAAAATAACCAAGCCACTCACGCGCTTTGACCGCTCAAACCCCTATTATCAGGTGTGGAGTGGGTGTTACATGATAAAAAGCAGGTCACAAAAGGCATATGGGTTTGACGGGGACACGCCTGTTTTTGAAGACTTGGTTATGATTCCTGAAGCAGACCAGTCAACATGGATTAATGCGCTTACTGGCATCAAACAACCTTTGTTTGATGTGTATAATGTAACAGAATTAAATAAATCACTCCACGAGAAAAGTTTAGCAAATTATTTTTTTAAGATAGACACAAACAGTGATGTTGTAGTTTCAGAAAACAGCGAATGGTATTGGAGATTATTGCTTTCTGGAAAAAAAACGCAAACACCACATCCAAAAAGAGTAACGCTCAGCACTATCATGACTGTTTTTAAAAAAGATAACGTACTTATCATGCCCTATGGCTGCAGTATAGAAGAGCAGTGGGATGCGGTTGGTACTGAGTTAAAAAAAATGATGAAAAGCATCAGTCTTGAGGCAGTAGTGGAAAAACCATCACTTCTTCCCTGGAATTATTTAAGCAACGCACTATTACGAAAAAGTGGGGTTGCATAAAAACGCGCACCATAAAGAAGCAAAGCGCATATAAGTCTCTAATTGGGGTAGTGAAAGTATGAAGAAAGTGCTTATTATTATTGGCCATCCCCAGCATGAGAGTTTTTCTCACACGCTTGCGCGCGCGTATAAAAAAGGAGCGCAAAGCGCGCACGCATCGGTGCGCATCATTGATGTGCGAACGCTTGAATTTGACCCGGTCTTATGGGAAGGTTATGGCGGTACGCAAGTGTTTGAACATGATTTGGAAGCAGCACAAGCACACATCACCTGGGCTGACCACATTGTGTTTGTCTACCCAACGTGGTGGGGTGGTTTGCCTGCTCTTTTGAAGGGTTTTGTTGAGCGCGTTTTCTTGCCGGGTTTTGCATTCAAATATGAGAAAGGCAGCGGGCATAAAGAATTGCTTGCCAGAAAAAGTGCGCGCATTATCACAACCGCGTACGAAGCCGTAAACTGGGTTGAGAAGATGCGTGCAAATGGGCATAAAGTCTTCAAATATGACGTGCTCGAGTTTTGCGGTATGAAACCAGTGCATATGAGTTATATCGCGCCTGAAGGAAAGCCGGAGAGTGATATGCGCGCGTATTGGCAAAAACATGTGGAACGATTGGGCGCAAAGCTTGCATAAGCAGTAACATCCTTGTTTTTTAGAAATGAATAGATTATTCAAATACTATTAGTGGCACGTTGCACGCGCTCCGATCTTTTTTTATAACGCCATCAAAAACAATGTCTGCAGGTCCAAGAAGAATAGGATTTTGCGTGCAATCAACTACAAGAGGTCCGCCCCTTGTTATGACCGTAAGCGTGTTTTGCATGTTTCGTGCGATAACTGCTGCAATTGTGCACGCAGTGGCACCTGTTCCGCATGAGAGTGTTTCTGCTTCAACACCGCGTTCAAAGGTTCTGATACGAATCATAGTCTCATTAACAACATGTACCAAGTTCACGTTCACGCGTGTCTCAGGCAGGTTTTGAAGTGTGCGAATATGCGCAGCGCACGCATGAAGGTTGAATTGGTCTACATCAGGCACAAACATGACCACGTGCGGTTCTCCGCTGTTAACAAACACGCAATCATATTCATGTCCTTCAAAGTGAAAGGTAAATGAAAACACGTTGCGTGGCGCACCCATATCAACTTGAAAAAGGTCTTCTACGCGTAACACTTCTTTGATGCCTGCTCTGGTTTCAATACGCACATTTGGTCCAAAACCTTTTCTTTCGATAAGGTAGCGTGCAACGCAGCGAATCCCGTTTCCGCACATGTCAGACTGGGAGCCGTCGCGTTCAAGCACGACCATTTTTGCGTCAGCAACATCTGATGGCTGAATAAGGAGAACTTGGTCTGCACCAATGCCAAAGTGTCGGTCGCATAATTTATGCAGGTTTGCATAGTGGTCGGTATTCAATTCAAGAATGATAAAATCATTTCCGCATCCTTGCATTTTTGTGAACGGGATATCGGGAGGCTCATCTTCAGCGGATACCGTGGCATTCATCGTATGGTTAACAGGAACTCATGTGTTTTGTTCTAAGTTAATTGCGACTAAGTATTTAAACGTTGCATTTGTCTCTCTTTTGACGTGTTCGCGCTGGTAGTCCAGTGGCAGGATTCGACCCTCCCAAGGTCGCGACCCGGGTTCAAATCCCGGCCGGCGCATAGATTCACCACATAAGCATAGTTATTTTGGTATCAAAGCATTTAAGATTCTTTAACAAGTACCTAACTAATGATGAAGCCAGTTACACTTGTCTCGCGCGTAATACATGAATACGCGTTTTATGGAATGTTTGTTGTTTGCTTACTTCTTGTTTTGTTCGCTGTTTTGCTTGGCATGTCGTTTGTAGCTGCACTCGTGTTCGTGCTTGGCCTGCCCATAAGCATGTACGCTAACAAGTATCTTAAAAACGCGTTTAAAACAAGCAGACCCCGAAACACACCCCAAACCATGGACTATTCATTTCCAAGCAATCACACGCAAACGGTAACCTACGTGCTCGTGTTTCTTGGCGTGCACGCACCATTTACCCTTGTGTTCACCCTTCCGCTTTTTATTGCACTTGTGTTTCATCGCCTTCAGGGAAAACACCACCATCTTCAAGATATTATTGGAGGCGTGCTTTTTGGAAGCATAATCGCGTTTTTTCTCACTTTCCTCGCGCCGTAATCTATTAAATTGCTCTGAGCATATTCAATAGTTATGGACAAGAAAAAAGCAATTCTTATCATGCTTTTTATTGCAAACCTGGTTCTTATCAGCAGCGTTTGGTACTATCAAAACACGCACTTTCGAGACCCTGAACACACCATTGATGGCCACACGTTTATCGCGCTTGGCAGAATATTAGGACTCGTTGGCGCGTATCTTATTCTTTGCCAGTTCCTGCTTATTGGTCGCGTTGCATGGATTGAACGCGTGTTTGGTATGGATAATCTCTCACGCTACCATCACTACAATGGACTTGTTGGCTTCCTTTTTATTGTGTTTCACGTGTTTTTTATCGTGCTTGGATACTCGCTTAGCTCAAACACGCCATTTATCGAGCAATACTTTGTAATTCTCCAGTCACATATCATGTTTGTCATGGCAAGTATTGCATTTTTCATGCTTGCGTTTCTCATCTTGTTTGCGCTCTCAATGGTGTATCTCAAACTCAACTATGAGCTCTGGTACCTCACGCACTTGTTCGTGTACGCGGTTGTTGCACTTTCATTTTTCCACCAAGTCATAGGCGGTGCGGATTTTGTTCGTAATAACGCATTTCTTGGCTACTGGCTCGTTCTCTACACCTTTGTTTTTGTTAACTTTATTGCGTTCCGTTTCATAAAACCCATACGTCAATTCTTCTATCAGGATTATCGCGTTGAAAAACTTGTCAGAGAAACTGAAGATGTTACTTCAGTTTATATTACGGGAAAACATCTTGAAAAACTCAACACGCGCGCAGGACAATTCTTTATTTTCAGATTTCTCAGCAGAGATTTTTTCTGGCAAGCACACCCCTTCTCGCTTTCGCTTGCGCCAAACAACAAACACCTCCGTATTAGCATGAAATCACTTGGAGACTTTACAAACGCGGTTCCAAAAAAGCTCAAACCAGGAACGCGCGTGTTCATTGAAGGACCGCTTGGAAAGTTCACTCAGGAGCGTTCACGTCACGATGAGGTCACGCTTATTGCAGGAGGCATTGGCATAACCCCGCTTCGCGCGCTTGCTGAAGCATTTGCAAAACAAAAAAAGAACGTGCAACTCATTTATGGCAATCAGACAAGCACGAATGTCGCGCTCAAACATGAGCTTGACGCGCTTGCAAAAGAATACGAAAACTTTTCATGGACGCTTGTAGTCAGTGATGAACCCCACTACAAAGGCGAAAAAGGCTATATTGACACACGGTTGCTTGCAAAACACGTTTTAAAACCTGCAAAAAAAGATTATTACGTGTGCGGACCAACTCCTATGATGAAAAGCGTTCGCACATGCCTCAAACAATTAGGAGTTAAGCGCGGAAATATTCACATTGAAAAATTTTCACTTGCTTAAAAAATCCCGCCAAATCTGGCTTGTTTGAGGACCAACAGAGTCCTTGTATTTTCCCTTGTAGAGCGTTATGTCCCCTTGCGGTTTCCAAAACAACATTTGACCAACCTTCATGCCCGCATACACGCGCAAGGGATGGATGGTATGAAGCTCAAGGGTCCACTGGCGCTTAAATCCGATATCCCCCCCTCCTGAGTTAAGATAGATGTACAAACCCAATCTGCCTACACTGCTTCGCGCCTGCAGAGTTGGCGCATACCAATCTGAACCCATTTTGACTAATTCCCTTTCCTTGCATGTCACTATACACCTATAGTTTTACCCTATTAGAACTGGTATGCACAAAAAAGTGAAACAATAGTTTCATTTGCCAGAAAAAATACTCATTTTATTTCCTAAGACTATAAATAGCATAACTGCCCTTTTTATGCAATGCATAGACTTGCATTATTTGATATAGACCAAACCTTGTTGCAATGCTCAGCACACCACGCTGACGCATTTTCCTTTGCATTTAAAACCGTGTACAACATTGAAACAAACATTAACACGATTTCTTCTCATGGCATGACTGACCAGCAAATCATTATTGAAGTGCTCACTAAAAAGGGTCTTTGCCTTGATGAGATTACGCAAAAACTTGGCGCGTGCATGGATGCTATGTCCTCCTATTTTGAATCGCTACAAGACGAGCTTACTGTGGTTTCTATGCCTGGTTCTCGTGACCTGCTTGATATGCTTGTTTCTCACGCGTTTGACCGGGGTCTTGTTACGGGAAATCTTGAACGTATAGCTCATACAAAACTTGAGCGTGCAGGCATGCGCGCGTATTTTAAAGCGGGCGGATTTGGCAGTGATGGGCTGCTGCGAGAAAACCTGATAAGAATTGCACTTGCGCGACTCAAAAAAACGTATGATGCAACCTTCTTGTTTGGCGACACGCCAAGTGACATTGCTGCTGCAAACCATGCAGGCGTTATAAGCATTGGCGTTGCTACTGGTGATTATTCAGTGAAGGATTTGCGCGAAGCAGGAGCTGTTTATGTTGTTAAAAATCTTGTAAACACGCGCCAGATTCTAAACCTTCTTCTTTCTCACAATAACCCTTAAATCAACTGAGATTGTTTTACACCGGTGTATGGAGCTTAAAATTTTTCGCGAAGATAAAACACTTCCCCTCCCCCAATATCAAACCTCTGGCAGCTCTGGTTTTGATTTGCACTCAGCAGAAGAGATAACAATCAAGCCAGGAGAATTTAGAGGGGTATGTACGGGAATGCGTTTTGCCATCCCGCACGGTTTTGAAGGACAAGTCAGGCCACGAAGCGGTCTTGCACTCAAAAAAGGCATCAGTGTTGTAAATACGCCGGGTACGCTTGATTCAGACTATCGCGGGTTGCTTTATGTTATTCTTATCAATCATGGTAAGGACAATTTTTTCATTAAAAAAGGAGACCGCATTGCGCAAATGGTCATAAACAAAGTTGAATTTCCACGACTCGTTGATGCAAAATCACTAGACACCACTGAACGCGGCGAAGGCGGTTTTGGAAGCACAGGTACCTAAACGGTGCGTACTTTGCGATTTTTTTTAGTTTACTGTTACTCGTACAGTACCTTTTTATTTCATAACTTTTGTATTAGATTATATGGGTATTATTATCGGAGGACTCAGCTTCTTTATCGGCTTGCTGTTACTTACCATACTCATACTCTTATTGCTTGTGCAAGCAATTGGCGCGCAAAAACCTGGCGCGCTTCTTGTAGTCCTCTTGCTTGTCAGCAGCGCAGTTTTGCTTGTTTACGCTGGTGTCCGTGCGCAAACCAGTGAAGAACAATCAGTTACATTCAACTTCCCTTTTAACATGAGCATCACACTCCCTCTTCTTGAACGTGAGTCTGTGGCAAATGAAACAAACGTATCTCTTGAGCAGAATGGCACTCAAGAAAATACAACCCTACCCCAATCATAGTTAGGCATACAAAAAAAGGACTCTCAACATCTTCTTATACAACTACGCGTTCAATAATCTCTTTTAGCGCGTTTACATCACTTTCTGAACGGGAACTCATTCCAATCTTCATGTATTTGCACGCAACAAGAACTGTTGGATAGCTTTGCGTTGGATTAAACGCTTCAAACACTGCTTGCCTGTTCTTGCTCATAGAACCCATGTATAACGTTTCAACCGCGACTTTGTCTAAAACTGTGCTAAGCGCGTCTTCAACTACGTGAAGTGCGTTTTGCGTCCAAGTATGGTCTTGTTTGCCAAATATCATAACAAGCGGTTTTCCACTCTTCAAGCACAACTGTTGGTCGCTCTCAACATATCCTTGCACGCTTGTTCCAGAATACAGCACTTGGGCAGGTACGGCAATGCTTTGTTCATCCTGCTGCAAACCGGTCTCGTCTGCAAATTGGAATGAATCAGCAATGCGTGGCAAATTAATCAAGACAAGCAAGCCAATGGCAAGCACAATCAAAAGAAGCCATCGATTATCCCAGCTATGTCGTGCCAGATGCTTTGTAACGCGCTTACTTTTTTGAACAACCCTTCCCACTTTTTTGCGCATATTATTACCTATACAATCAAGAGCATATAAATATTATTCAACACGCACCCGTTTTTTGTGACTGGTAAAACCTGAAACAATGCTGACTGGTTTCTTGAAAAAATCGCGCAATACGCGCACAAGCTCCTCATTTGCTCTGCCTTTTTGTGCTTGTTTTGTCAGCCAGACTTCAAGTGTGCGTTCATCAACGCTTTGCACGCGCACTTCTTTTTTCCCGGGTTTTACCCGTACTTCGAATATCATACAAACTTAGTTCTGCGCCAATTACACCACCAATGCAGAAGGTGATAATAACATACGCAGCATACACGGTTGGCTTTGTTGCAACAAATGCGAAAGCAGCGATAACTCCCCCCGCAACAATGGCAATAAGATAACGGAGCGCACCTTCACGGACAAGAACCCCCTGCAACAGGAGGTAGGCTAATCCTACAAAAAGCAGGGCTGCATATTCAGTGGTGTTTACAAATTGCATGAGCCACAAAGCCATCACGAGCAGGTATATGTTAAGAAGCGATTGCGTAGCTTTTGCCCGTAGATTTGAAAGAATAAAACCCAATCCCACTCCGCCAAAAAAGGAGAGTGCAAGCGAGAGCGCTGACCGGTCAAGGGTTTGCTGGACAACAAGCACTACGAGAACAAGCAGAATGCCAAGACGCGCATACTTAAGATAGGTTTCATATTCTTTAACTTCAACGTGAAGTCGTTTGCTCATAACCCATCCAACGCTAAACGCAATAAGTGCGAGGACAACTCCCCAAAAACGTATCATAGATTCACCATTCTTCAATAATCTTGTCTACCGCGTTCTTTGTTGCCTTTCGATCAACAATAACACACGCCCGCTTCAGGTTGCGGCTAATCATGAAAATGTCGTCAAGCACGCTATCAAGAGTCATGGCAAGCGAGTTTTCGCGCAGCATGAACTTGTCACGAGAATTTCTAATCCATCCAAGATCCATGAATTCATCAAGGATTTGAGATGTTTTTTTCATATTTAGATTGAGCTCACCTGAAAGTTCTTGCAGTGTTACGCCCTTTCCATATTTTGACTTCACGAATAAGGTGATAAACAGCTTGATGCTATCACTATCAGTTATTCCAAGACTGTTGCAGAGAAACGTGAGAATAGGGCGAATCTCTTGGCTTTCGGGGTAGCGAAGATTTCGCAAATACAACTTTTCCAACATTATTGTTTTTAATAGCTGTTAAGAGATAAAAACGTTGTGCAGAATCATCTGCCACTCATTATTTCAATCACGTCACCTGATGCGAGTTCATGCTCTTTTCCAATGGTTTGCTTTTTTCGAACATCAATTGCTTTGATGAATTTCTTGCCAAAGTCAGTATGCACATGATACGCAAAATCAAGTGCAGTTGAGCCTGGAGGCAGTAAATAGCAGTCAGGAAGAATGTTGCCGTGCTTGTCGCCAAGCTTGCCTGACGCGCTTCCTGGAAACACATACACATAGTTGAGCACATCAAATACGGTTGTATTCAAAACAGACTGAATCCCGGTTGTGCCAAACACGTTAAGCACATGTTCTTTGATGAAGGTAGTAATTGCTCTTTGTTTTTCATCAAGCGCACCCGTCACTTCAAAATGAGCGTCTCCGGGGATGTATTTGATTTTTTCTGCTCTGTCAAGCTCTTTGAGCGCGACTTCAGCCATGCCACTGCACGCAATAATGGTGTATTGCGGAAATGCTGTTTTCAGGCGTTCAAAACCATCTTTCCCGCTTACCACATCCATCTTATTTGCTGCAATAATGATTGGCTTTGTTTTTTTGCGAAGCACTCGCGCAAGACCTTTCAAATCCGCATCTGTCCAGTCACGCACACGTTCACTAAGCGGATGTCTTAAGAGCACGTCCTTTGCTAAGTCCTCACTCACGCCAAGGCCGCTCATTTGCTTTGCAACTGCTTTATGTACCTCCTTTGCCCCAGCACTTTTTGCAAAGGTAAGCCAACCTTTTTTAAGAATGCCAAAAAACCACATGTCCAGCTCTTCTTCAAGAAAGGTGACATCACGAACAGGGTCATGTGTTCCTGGCTGCACGCTCTCTCCCTTTTCATTTGTGCTTCCTGAAGCATCAACAACATGAATCAAAGCGTCACCTTGGCGCAAGTCATCTAAAAACTGGTTGCCCATGCCCTTGCCTTCATGCGCACCGGGAACAAGACCGGCAACATCAACTAATTCAACAGGCACGAAACGCTCTCCATCAATGCAAAAACCTTCACGCGGATTGCACGTAACATTAAAAAAGGATTCAACACATTTCACGCGTACATACCCTACTGCGTGGTTTGGTTTTATGGTGGTAAATGGATAATTAGCAATATCAACATCAACCATAGTTGCCGCTTTAAAGAGGGTTGATTTACCTGCTGATGGCTTTCCCACAATACCAATTTTCATGTCTCTTCAAACAAAAATACATGAATTCATATTTAAGCCTTTAAGTGTTGATTGCCTTTCGATTTATTTAAATAACATTTTTGCAAACAACACTCACATGGACAAAGACTCGGTGACTCGAACAATTGATACGTATGATGTAATTGCCAAGTCCTATACGCGCGCGAATGCGTCTATTAAACCGTACCAAGAATTCTTAGACCTCTTTCTTTCACATGTGGGTGAACCTAGTTTAGGACAACAAAAACACATTCTTGATAGTGGGTGCGGACCCGGTTTGTCTCTTGCTTACTTCTGCAAAAAAGGGTATGCTGCGTATGGATTTGACTTAAGTGAAGGCCAACTTGCACTTGCGCGAAAAAACGCACCCGATGCAAAACTCTACAAACTTGATATGCGCGATTTTTCAAAAAATGTTTCCTTCCAATTTGATGGCATTTTGAGCATGGCATCTCTGTTACACATTCCAAAAGAGCAATGTCCTCTTGTATTGAGCGAATTTAACAAAACACTCAAAGATGACGGCACGCTTGCGATTGCTCTTCGAGGCGGTAGCGGTGAATCATATGAAGAAGAAACATACACTCACTCAGGCCACGCTCGATTCTTTGCGTACTACACGATAAGCGAATTGCGCGAACTTCTAAACAAACAAGGATTTAGAGTAACGTATGGCACCACGATTCAGGAACAAAGAAGAAACTTTCTCTGGATTAATTTACTTGCAAAAAAAGGCTTAGAAGAAACACTCAAAGACAACGCTGAACGTTAAGTTCTTAATTTTTATAACACGCAATTGTTCAATACCTGTTTGTGTTTGAACTCGAAAAAAAATTAATACTATCTGGAATGAAGCTTATCCTGTATGATAACACAAAAATTGTTGCTCACGCATATTTGTACTTGCTTTACAATGATTTACACGCGCAGCCGTTTGGATTAATGGAAGATGTCTTTGTAGAAGAACCATATCGCGGCAAAGGTATTGGTTCAAAACTTGTTGAAGAACTTATAACTGAAGCGCGCGCGCAACATTGTTACAAACTCATTTGCACAATTCGCCACGAAAAACCACGCGTGCACGAACTTTACAAACGATTAGGTTTTTTTGAGCAGGGTCTTGAATTTAGAATAAATTTTTGATAACGCTTTTATACCCCAGACGTTTTTTTTTCACAGCACGTATGAGACTTGAAACATGGGATGATATGGTTTACTCACCACGAGAAGATTCCTTTGCGCTTCTTTGGCATGTTAAAGCGCTTTGCAAAGGAAACATGCTGGACATGGGTTGCGGCAGCGGCATTCTTGGCATAGGTGCTGCACTTCGCGGCTGTACGGTAACGTGCGCTGATCTCAACCCGCTCGCGCTCAGCCTTACTGAAAAAAATGCAGAACACAATAAAGTAACCATCACTACCGTGCTTTCAAACCTGTTTGAAAACATTGATGAAACCTTTGATTTCATGTCATTTAACCCACCCTACCTTCCAAATGAGCAACGAATTCGTGTTGATTTGATGGGTGGCAAGAAAGGCAATGAAATAACCATTAATTTTCTCAAACAAGCAAAAAAACATCTAAGCAAAGAAGGAGTGATACTTATCACGGTCTCATCGCTTTCACAGGCGGACGAGACGTTTGGTGCAATACGCGAACTTGGCTATTGCTATGACCTTCTTGAAACAAAAAAGTTTGATTTTGAACGCCTCTACCTTGTCAAAATCATGCATGCTTCTTCACGTATGTAGCAAATGCAAATCCCTCATGCTCATCTTGTGTAATGCACTGCCATTCCTCTCCAATCCTTGGAAATCGTGCAATTTTTTCACCTTCAATTGTTTGATATACATGCGTTATTTCAAGACGGTCTGCTAATAGCAAGGCTTCCTGGTAAATTTTTTGACCTCCAATAACAAATACCTGAGAGTAATCAATCCCGGCTGCAGGGGGCGAATTATTTGACAAATCGTTAATCGCATCGCCTAATGAGGTGTACGCGTGTGCTCCTGCAAAGTCTGAACGCGTTTTTGAAAGCACAATATTCAAGCGATGCGGAAGCGCGCGCCCAATTGACTCATACGTGTTTTTTCCCATAATAATGGGATGATTACTTGTTAGTTGCTTAAAACGTGCAAGGTCTTGTGGGATATTCCATGGCAGACAGTTATCCTTACCAATAACTCCATTTTCTGAAACTGCGGCAATTACAATTAATTCAAGGCTCATACGGCAATATCACGTTTTATTCGAGGATGTGACTGATACTCTTTGAGCTTTATTTTTGCTACATCATCAAAAGTTAAGTCAAACAAGCCCGTGGCAAGGTTGCTTAAATCAAGCACTGGAAGCGTGTATGGCTCTCGTGCAAGTTGCTCAAGAATACCCGTCACATGGTCTTGCTGTAATCCCTCTTTCTCTGCAGGCGCGTTTGATTCAATAAAATCTTTTATCCCTAAATAGTCTTCTTGACTTTGAACTGCTCCAAGTTTTGTTTGGATTGTGCCAATATTCTGCTTATAAAACTCGCCATGTTCGCCTGCGCCACAATAAAAATGCGCGTTCACAAGTGTGTGCGCAAAGTGTCCAACACCCAAACCTGTTTCACGCGCAATAAGGTGAGTAAGAAGTGCGGAATGCGCAATGTTGAACGGAACCCCCAAAAACATGTCACATGAACGCTGTGTCATTGACAAACTCAGCTTGCCATCCTGCACATGGAAATTATAAAATGCATGGCATGCTGGAAGCCCAACATCAATTCCTTGGCGAACTTGTGCAGGATTCCAATAACTAATAATGTGGCGTCTGCTTTGCGGGCTTTGCTTGATTCCTTCAACAAGATTTTTGAGCTGGTCGATTTTAATTACTTGTTTTGTTTTGAAATCAACGCCCTCATACTGTCTTAATTGCCAAGGATACGCAGCGCCCACATCCTCTCCACCAAGATCCCACGCCTTCCAAATTCCGCTATGTTTGTTAAATTCCTTAATACTTGTCTTGCCTGAAATATACCATACTAATTCGCTTACAAGTGACTTCCATAACGGCCCGTCCATTTTCTTTGTTGTAAGAAGCGGAAAGCCTTTTTGCAGGTCAAATTTTTTGTATTTATCAGGTCGAAAGAGGGTGATAGTGTCCACGCCCGTTCTGTTTTTTGTGTACCCTCCGTGTGAGAGAATTTCTAATGAAACCGTATGATAATTTTCCATCCCAAAACATGCCATTTGCTTATCATATTTAACCGTTTTTATTTTCTCCTAATTGCAAAACATGAAATTAAAACACTATTTGTTCATTCACACATTGCCTCAAACACGCATCTAAGCTATGTGGATACATTATGGTATCAAAAACACCAAAAGCGCTTCAAAATGGTTGGTGTCGGATATCCTGTTTCCACCAAAAGTGTTAAATAGCATGACTTTGAAGACTAGGAAGTTATGGCCGTTACCTCATTTATTTTCGATGAGAATTATCTCCCTATTGGAGCATACTACTTAGGAGAAGACGGGCTACATGAGAGCAGCCAACCAACAAACATTGATGAAAGCAAAACCATTTTTGGTCTAAACGCTCGAAACATTGAAACTCTTGTTGAAGAAATGGGTGGAAGTTCTGTTCGAATTTTTGAAGGCCAAAAACAAGGCTACAAAGGAGCGGCAAAAGATATGAAATTCGCAATCTCAGAAATGAAGCATCTTATTGAAGGTGCAGGACTTGAACGCAGAAACATGAGTTTTTACCGACAACCTGATGCAATGACTATGTTTTTGAAAGTGGCAATGCCTGATGGCAATCGTGGTTATGTTGCGTTTTACGCACCCCTTGGAGAAACTGAAACACCGCTTCAAATGTTTTTAATTGAAAATGAAGATGTTCAATCTTCTCAAGACATTTACACATTAGTTAAATCACATGCTGACACTGTTTTTGAAATGTTCTCGCACAAAGATTGATAAGAACCAAGTAAATAAAACATTTAAATGACACAATCCCGTCTAGTTTGACTATGCGCATTGCAATTGTTGACCCAGAAATCTGCACGCCTGATAAGTGTAGTTTTGAGTGTCATAACTTCTGCCCTAAAGTTCGCGCAGGTGCAAAAGAAACGGTTCAACTCAAAGACAACCTCTCGGTTATTGACGAAGAACTTTGCATTGGTTGCGGAATTTGCGCAGCAAAATGCCCTTTTGGCGCTATCAAAATCATTAACCTGCCTGAAATGAAAGAAAACCCGCTTCACCAGTATGGGCAAAATGCGTTTCGCGTCTTTAACTTCCCCCAACCAAAACGCGGAAGCGTTGTTGGACTGCTTGGACCAAATGGTATTGGAAAAACCACGATTCTTCATGTTCTAAACGGAACGATTCGGCCCAATCTTGGAAAAGAAGAAGCAACTGACCAGGACATATTTCAACGATTTAGAGGAACAGAAACGCAAAATTACTTCAAAACACTATTTGCTACGGGCCTTAAGGTAGCATACAAACCCCAATATGTTGATGATATTCCAAAAGTGTTCAAAGGAAACGTTCAAGAGCTGCTCAAAAATGTTGATGAGCGCGGCGCGTTTGAAGAGGTCACCAAAAGCATGGATATTACCCCTATTCTTAATTCAAATATTGCCCATATCAGCGGCGGAGAACTCCAAAAAGTGGCAATAGCAGCAACACTACTTAAGGACGCAGACTACTACTTTTTTGATGAACCAACCTCGTTTTTGGACGTGAAAGAACGACTTCGCATTGCAACCCTTATCCGTGAACGTGCTGACAAAGGTAAAGGTGTGTTTGTTGTAGAACACGACCTTGTCGTGCTCGACTACCTTGCTGACATTGTGCACATTATGTATGGAACACCCGGCGTCTATGGTGTAGTAAGCACGCCTCTTAGCACAAAAGATGGTATCAACACCTACCTGAAAGGCTATTTGCGCACAGAAAACATTCGTTTTAGAGATTATGAAATCAAATTCATGACAAAGCCTGCAACAAAATCAGTGCAAAAACACACCCTGCTTGCATGGGATGATGGTGAAAAACACTTTGACTTGTTTTCGCTTACAATCACATCAGGCACAGCGCACGAGGAAGAAGTGATCGGCATTGTTGGCGCAAACGGAACGGGAAAAACCACCTTTGTAAACATTCTTGCAGGAGAGATAAAAGCAGACAAAGGCAATTTTGACAAAAAAGCACGCGTAAGCTACAAACCCCAGCACCTCCCTCGTGATGAACAAAATGTGTTTTCTTTTCTTTCATCACATATTAAGCTTAACAGTTCATCTTTTAAAACAATCAATCAACACCTTAACATTGAGCGGCTCTATGAGCGAACTATTTCACAACTAAGTGGCGGAGAACTCCAACAAGTCCATATTGCGCTCACCCTTTGTGCTGATGCTGACGTGTACTTGCTTGATGAGCCAAGCGCATATCTGGATGTTGAGCAGCGCATCAACGTAGCGAAAGCAATCAAAAGCGTGTTACAACTCAATGCAAAAACTGCATTCATTGTTGACCATGACCTTTTATTTCTCCATTATCTAAGTGATAAGGCAATGGCGTTTTTAGGCGAGCCCGGGCGAAAAACAAAAACGCATGGGCCCTCACCTGTTGCTGATGCCATGAACGCGTTTCTTGCACAAGTTGGCATTACGTTTAGACAAGAGGACACAACAAAACGGCCGCGCGCAAACAAGCTTGATAGCGTCAAAGACCGCGAACAAAAAAAATCAGGACACTACTTTATTGACTAATATCTATCTGGGTTACATTAAGAAATTCGGCATAATCAAAACGCCCCTGCCCTAGGGCAAAATCAAGGTCCAAAAACACAATACGCCCGCCAGATTCGTCTTTTATAATGTGCGGGTCAACGTATGTATGCAACGCTGCGTTTACTGGTGCTACTAATTCTCTAAATGAAATCCCCTTTAGGTATGATGCTACAATAGTAAAACCAAGGCCTTGTGTTACCGGGTCAATAAGAGGGTACGCGCGCTTGTTTGACACATCCTCCATGACAATACCATACTGCTTGCCGCTTTTTACTACAAATACCACACGAGGCACGAAAAATCCTTGCGCATCTATAAGTTTTTGGGCCAAACCTTTTTTGCAAAACTCTTTGAAAAGCGCGTAATACAGATAGGCTTCGCTTCCTGCAGCATCATCACGTGCATAAAATTCCTTGCGAACTTTCAAACACAAACGAAACGACTTGTTTTCAAGACGCACTTTTTTTGGAAGCGCAAACACGCTTGAATTGCGGCCTGCATGCAACACGTGCTCAGCAGCAACAGGCGTATCCTCAAAAAAGGCGTTAAGAAGAAATCGGATGTGTGCGCTTAGTGTATCATCAGCTTTCACTTGTTTTCCAATAGTGCGCGCATCATCAATAAAATCCTCTTCATCCATGTTTAGTATAGCCTTGACTGCGTTAGCTTAAAAAAGATAGTGATGTTAGACAAGCATGGCAAGACGCAGCAAATCACGTACGCCTGGCGCAAGGCCCAATGTGAGGATTGCAAACTTGAGCAGATTTTTAAATCCTTCATCTTTCACATCCTTATTGATAACGTATATCACGACAAGCACGTAGAGTTTTGCTACATAAAACCACACATAACTTCCGCCAAGCCCGCCAATGAGGCGCGTGAGTGGATGCTGCTCCCAGTATCCTAAGTATGCAAACACATCAAGGGTGATAAACGTTGCTGTAGCATCAAGAAAGTGAGCGGAGAGCGCGGCAAAATCAAGCCAGTTACGTAAGAAGCCCGTTAGTTTTCGCAAGACAAAAAGACCGCATAGGATACCTGAAAACAGCCCAAGAATGTAGAGCAGGGAAAGCGGGTTTCGAAGCTCAAAACCAAACAATGCCAGAAGCCATAGCACGCTTCCCATAATAAATAAGGATTTTTCCGGGTTTCGCGTTTTTTGCGAAATAAAAAAGCACCCAATAATAATGGCACCAATCACAAGATAGATACTTGGTGTGACAAGAAAAAACGTGCGTGGCAAGATTTCGGCGTCGCGAAGCACGCGCACGGTTGAACCAAATAAGATGAATGGAATAAGACTAAATGCCATTTTGCGTGTGAACGTGATATTAAAACGTTTGAGAACCTTATCACCAAGAATAAGCAAGCCAATAAGAATAATCCCATACGTAAACGTGTTCACATAATTGTATCCTAAATTTTGCTCGTAGGGACGCCAAAAATAATGGTACACAAATTGCACAATTGAATCAAAAACCATTAACACCAAAAAGTAATGCGCGTCTATTAAAAGCTTTAGTACATGCGATCAATTTTTGAAATAATCAAATCAAGCTTGTGGTCAACCACTTCTATCTTTGCTTTCAACGCTTCTATGCGCGCATCAAGCAATTGAGAACCCGCATCCCCTTGTGATGGTTGCGGTGCTTGTGCAAGCGGCTCAATTCTTCGGGCTTGGCTTACGGTTGGGTTTTGTGAAATACCTGAACTCAGCATGTCTGGATTACGCGATGTTTCAGGCAATGCAGGCGGAGCTGAAAGCCCTATTGACTCTTGTTCGGGAAGTGGTGGGAGTTCATTATTTCCAAGACCAAGGTCATTGCTTGACGCGCCAAGATTGAATTCATCTTCTTTTTTTCCACGCTTTAGAAAGTCCAACAATCCCATACTGAATGTAGTAACACTCTTCTCATAAAAACCTTTTTGCCCAAAACAATTATTAACGTACAAACGCTCATAAAACAAGTAATGAGTAGTGACGCGCTTGAATCATACACCATTGAAATAGATAACATTGGCGAAGGCCTTGAATCACACTACTTTAAAATACTCTCACTCATGCGCGTGCAAGGCTATGACGTGAGCAAAACAAAAGATGTGTATGCTTCATCTGAGATGAGCAGTTTCTGGGGGGACATGGCAAGACGCCGTGGCGAACAAGAATCACGCGCCATGCAGCTTATGGGCACGCTCAATGGCATGGTCAAAGACCTTTTTAAGCTTGTGCGAACCGTTACCATTACTGAGGAGCGTTTAAGCTTTTACGACCGCTCAAAAGAAGGAGATTCAGCAGCAGATTCAGCACTCAAAGATATTTGGGTTACGCTTGTTGAACAAGGAACAAAAAACCCGGCATCAGTATTAGGTCTTGCAAGCCAAGTGGGGTTTGCGCCATTACCTGACTATTTTTACACTACGCGCGTACAAAACGCAGATGAGGTTGACACCATTGTTGGAAAATATGATATCTCAGAAAAGCTTGCCTACACGTTAAAGCGAAAACTCTCGCAATTCGTAGCATGGCGGGAGCGTTCAGAAAAAGAATTGCGCGTACGCCTTAAAGTTACAAAAAACATGCTTCGAACCCACATCTCACAACTGCGTCTCTACGCAGAATGGTTAAAGCCCTATCTTCGCGCTATAAGCAAACTTCGAGACATTCAAGAAGAACGCCCTGAACTCGTTTCTTCTTTTGAAACCGCGTGGGTTGAACTCTCACTTGACGGCGTGAAAAAAGATGAGAAAAAATTTGGCAAAAACATTGCAGTAATCAAAGCAAATTTCACGCAACGAACCACACCCGCAGAAGCGTTCCAACAAAACTACCAAAAAGGATTTGTGCACCGCGGACGTGTTGAAATAAAACTCAGCGCGCACGTGTATACTGAAGACGAGTGGGCTAAAGAAAAAGCAAAAGAAGACGAAGAACTTTTTGACTTTCTTATCAAACACATTAATGAATCGCTTGCTGACATCAAAGATGATTTGATTCACGTTATGAATGATGATTACGAAAAGTTGTATCCAAAAAAGAAAAAAGAAGAGCATAAAACACGAAAAAAGTTTGGAGAACAAATCTTAGACTCATTTCTTAATGTGTTCCCTTTTTTTGGGTATTTGAAAAAACCAAAAAATAAGAATGGGCCCTCATTTCACCGCATATTCAAGATGCAACAAAAATTTGACGCACAAAAACAACGAGAAAGCGCTGAAACCACCGTTGCGTCAGGATATGAGGATGGCGATTTATGGAAAGTGTATGACTTATTCAAACAAAGCCGCGGCTTTGCACGACCATGATGCGCGAAGAAGAACTCTTAAAAAAACTCAAAAACCTGCTAGATGAGTGTAAAGAACTTCCTTTTAGCGAAAAACTCTTGTTTCTTGCACGACGCGCAGCAAAAGAAGCAGACCCGGAATTTCGTGCGGTTATGTACTTGTACATTGATTATGTCATAAAACAAAAAAATGAGAAGAAAACAGTTGACTTTCGCCTCCCTCCCTTGCGCGTTATTCAGCAAACTGCTCACAAACTTGAACGAGATGAGCACTTACAAAACTTGCTTGAAGGAGAACAAAAACCAGTTATCAAAAAGTCAAGAGAAGCAGGCGGACTCTACACCCCTCAATTCACTGCATCAGACTCTCACTCAGGTTCGTTTTATGCGGGCCCGCCTTCCGTAAAAAAAGGACTCTACACCGAACAATACACTCCTGGCGATGGTTTGTATGAACGCCAAACCCATGAAGAATATGATTCAGCTCCGCGTGGCGTTGAGTATGATTCATCACTTGAACACATTGCTGATGAAAAACACGAATCAGCTGAGAAAAAGCGGGAAAAAAATAAAGAAAAACTCTTATATTAGCCCCTGCATGAATACTAACAAGAATACGCTATGGTTCGCTTTGATTCAAATTATCTTAATGCAATGGACGCGCGCTACTACCCATCGGAACTAGGTACTACTGTTGCGCCCATGACTGAAGCGCAGCAGGGTGTTGACGCGCAGCTTCGCACAGGCGCAAAACTGATTGAAATAAACGTAGCAGACCCGGGCCAAGCATTTGCCGCGCGCGGGAGTGGCAGACCAATTCCTTCAGCAGGCTACGGCAAAGAGCAGCGCCAGGAAATAAAAGAGCTTGCGCAAGTCAACAAAGCAGCGCTCACCGTTCACAGTGGTTCAAGCACAAGCATGTCACCGCTTGGCCAGCAGGGTGTTGACGCGTATCAGCGCGCTCGCAACATGGATGAGTTACGTGCAAACGTTGATTTTGCCCATGACATTGGTGCAGATAGTATTACGGTTCATGTTATTGGAACGCCCCGCCCCATACAATCAATTGGTGACACGCGTCTTAAACCCGAGGGTCTTGACCGTTATGATTTTGTTGACATGAAAACCGGTAAAATGGTGCACCAAGTTTCTGGAGACCAGGAAGTGCGCTTGCCTATTCTTGATAAAGTTGACTATACTGATTCAACAGGAAAAAAACGAACTCGCTACAATTATCGCTATGATCCTGAGACTAAAGGAATTCAATATTATACCCCTGATACAATGGGGTTTAAAGGAGGGTCTGTTACTTTTGATCAGGCGGCACGTTTTTTTGAGGAAAAAATAAAAATAGGACAATTGCCCGGTTTTCAAGGAGAGGAATCAAAAAAATATACCGGCGCAGATATCGCGCTTCTCCATTATTTGCGCCAAAATGAAGTGCTCCAACAATCAGAATATGACCGTTGGGCAGCGCAATCAGAAGAACGACACAAACAATTAGAACTGCTTGGTAAACCTGGACAGGATGGCGCGCTCATTGACTATATTACTGGGCGAAAAAACCCGAACAGTCTTACTGCTCAACAACTGCGTGAACTTACCCATAAGGCAGATACGCTTATGAACAAACAGTTCAGTTTTGGTTCAAGCTTTGACCCTAGACGACCTGAAACATGGAGTTCTGCAAAAGAACGAATCAATGAACAATACTCTCTTCTTGAACATGAACAACATTCTGCAATGGAACGCGCGGCAAACGCGTGGGGGAGCTTAAAACAAACTGAAGACTACCTGCACTCTGATGATAAAAACTACCCGCTTCGTCTCCAGCCGCTCACCAAGTTTGCGCACAAACAAAACGTTGATGGCATAGCAGACCTTGCTTACCATTCATACCAGCGCAGCAAAGACACCGGAAAAAAAGTGATGATTAATCCAGAAAACATTTTCCCAAAATTCTATGGTTCTCACCCCGATGAGCTTAGGAACGTTATTCAAAGCTCGCGAAGAGAGTTTGAACAAAAAATCGCTCATGACGTGTCTGATAAGAAAAAACGGGAGAGCATGTCAGAAGAATTTATTGGCGCGTGTTTTGATGTTGCGCACGCAGGAATGTGGCGCCGGTATTGGGAAGAAGAAGGCAAAGGAAAAAAGAATTTTGACGACTGGCTTGCAGACCAAGCAGAAGCCCTTGCAAAAGAGGGCATTATCAAAAAAGTGCACGTAAGCGACCACTTTGGCTATGAAGATGACTCGCTTCCTCCAGGCCAGGGAATTGTACCGCTCAAAAAAGTAGTTGACCGCATCAGAAAATATGAAGGAAAAATCCCTATTATTAGTGAAGGTTTTGGCGGCCCGCGAAGCCAGTCAGCAAAACAAGTGACTGAATCATGGCGTCTTTTCAACCCGCACGTGTACAATCAAGCAACGGTTCTTGGCGGCGAAGCAGGCGAGACTTGGGACAAGCTTCACTACTTTGACAACAACATTAGAACATACACGCCCCATTTTCTTGCAGGAGATGCGGTTCCTGAAATGCTTCAGCCTGATTTTAGAACATGGGAAGAACTGCCTTTGGAGTAATGTTTTTAACAACCAACTACTCATAATAAGGGTATGGGGATTATTAAAAAATTCAAACGAATGGTCTTTTTTGGACTTCTTGCAACTGCTGTTGCTGAAACAGTCTTTATCTACAAAAACAGCAAGAAAAAAGTAGAAAATAAAGTGGAACGACTCAAAGAAACCCTTGAAGGCTACGCAATGGGTGGCGCAAAAGAAGAGAGTTCAAAAAAGAAGTCAAAGAAGAAATAAGCAATCATGGAATTCAGACAAGAAGGGTTTGAAACGCCTAATCTCGAATATTACCATGCACAAAATTTAGCTATAGCGCGAGAATTCGCAAAAAAACTTCACCAAGAGTTTGGAGAATTTCTACAAGTTGCTGTTCTCTTTGGTTCGACAACCAAAGAAACTATGGGCGCCGAAAGTGATGTTGACATTCTTACGGTAATTGATGATGTGCGCATGAATCTTAGTCAGGAATTGCTTGACGCGTATCAAATCATCACTGAAAAAATCATTGTCGAAGTCTCAAACCGCTTGCACGTGCACACCATCGCGCTCACTTCGTTTTGGGAATTCACGCGAAATGGTGACCCGGTCATTATCAACATTCTTCGTGATGGTGTTGCGCTCATTGACCATGGATTTTTTAACCCAATGCAGCGCATGCTTTTCCAGGGCCGTATCAGACCATCTGGGGAGAGTATTCACAATTATGCGAGTATGGCGCCAAAAGCTTTGTTTAATGCAAACCTGAAAATGCTGCAAGCCGTGATTGATTTGTACTGGGGTGCAATAGACATTACGCACGCGTACTTAATGAAGCAGGGAGAAATTCCCCTGAGTCCTGAACATGTGGTTAAGCCCATGAGCAAGTACAAAGCATTCAAAAAAGAGGACCGCGAGCTTGTTGCGTACTTGTACGAGCTTACTAAAAACATTCTCTACCGCAAAAAAAATGTGATTTCTGGAAAAGAATTTGATATGCTTAAAAAACGAACAGAAGACTACTACGAGCGAATCAAAAAAGAACTTGGCATTTACTGAGCGTTTTCTTCAGTCCAATTATGCTCCTCTTCATTATAACGTCTTTGAACAAGAGGTTGTGTTTCAACGTGTTCTACGTCATTGTGAGGAATCTGCGTTAGTTGAACATTATGTATTGGCTCGTTTTCAACCATGTTATCCTGTGCCACGTTTGTGTCTAGTATTGTATCTGCGTCCTGCAGGTATTGCGGAAACGCAGTCTCTTCTTGCACCGCTTCCGCTGAAGTCTCAGCTGAATTGTCTAGCATCTCTTCAAGATTAGATTCGTCTGATTCAGGTGTAACTCGTTGCTCTTGAGCCGGCTCATCTCTGCGTTGATATGGAATGTTGAGAATTTCTTCTTCATTCATATCTTCTGCAAGGAAGCGCTCGTAATCGTTAACGCCCGCGTTCTTTTTTCCAGTCATCATACGATAAAGTGAGAGAAGTAAATCAATACGAGCTGCAACAAGTTCTGCGTTTTCCATGTTTGCTTCAAGACCTTCAGTAACCGAGTAATCCGGAAGAATTTTGAGTTTTGAAAAACTATCCCACCCCTTAACCATAAGTTCATACGCTGAAGTGTTCACTAACTCTTTTGCTTCGGTCTCTGTTTTTCCAAACACTTTTTGGAAAACTTTCCGGTACGCATTTGCACCTTCTTTAATGATACTTGTATCAAGGGTATTTTGATGTTCTTGTGATAAGTTGAGACGCCAAATAAGATAGTCTTTCCAGGCATCTTTGCGTTCCCCTTCAAGATACGCATTTGCATAGACGGGCATAGAAACAGCACCAATAATATCAAAATTATCTACACCCGCAATAGTAAGCGCACCATAGGGCATCTCATGTTCAGTTGCTACAGGATTGATAAGATTAGGCCGAACGTTTCGCGCTCGTTGCGGTCTGCGAGCGTCTTCTTGAGCAGCAAGACGTTGCTCAAGGTCTGATTGGGATAGATTCATTGCCATATTATGTTTCCCGCGCTAAGTATGTGATAACTGCTTTTTAAGTATTGCGGTAGTGCCTTTAAAGCGTGCGCAAGAACATAAAGGGGACGGTCGCCGAAGCGACCGTTTGGGGAGGGAATGTAGAAATGACGCAATCCCAACAAATGTTAAGATTTTGTCACTTATGAGTGGTCAAAACTGTCTCAGAATATTTAAATGTTACGTTTTTTGAGACCTATTGAGACATATTGGTGGTTTTTGCGCGCCTGCATACCAATAGAAACTTTTAAAAGAAAACCTGCGTACTTACTTGCTATACAATAAGGTAATTTCTTATGCCAAAACAATCAAAAGCAAAACAACCACAGAAACCAGAAGAACCATCTAAAGAAGATGTTCTTAAAGCTATGCAAGCCCAAAAAGCAGCCCAAGACGCAAACGTGCCAGGCATGGGAAACCTCTCTGGTGTTGAGCTTTTGCAAAAAATGCACCGCATGCAGGAAGAACTTGGCACAAAACAAGGAATGAAACGCACTGCAGGCGACATTCTCAAAGAACGTGAACTCAAAATCCTCAACGAGTACTCAGTAAAAGTTGTGCAAAAATTTGGCAGATATATCAAAAGTGTAGTTGCCTTTGGTTCAACAAAACGAGGCAAAAACTCAGACATTGACGTTGCCGTTATTGTTGATGATACTGATGTTACCCGTATGACGCGCGGACAACTCAAAGACAAACTCTTCCAGCGCCTTATTGAAGTAGCGTACGTCACTGACAAAAAAATACACCCCCAACCCTACTTGCTTACTGAATTTTGGGAATACATCCGCCATGGAAACCCGGTCATGTACACGGTGATGCGAACAGGCATCCCCTTATATGACACTGGCTTTTTTCTTCCTGTACAGCTTATTTTTAAACAAGGACTTATCACTCCTTCAAGCGAAGCAATTGACCGGCACATTCTCATGTCAGTAGAACTGCTTCGCCTCACTGAAGACATGCTTAATCGCAAACTCATTTACAACATGGAACAAAGCATTGTAGCAGCAGGCCAAGCCGTGCTCATGGAACGCGGGTACCGCCCCCCTGCACCGCGTGAAATTGCTGATTTTCTAGAAAAACTTGTTGGAGAAAAGTTGTTTGCACAAAAATATGCCGATATTGCACGAGAAATTGTTGACGTGTACAAACAAACCGAACATGGCACGCTCAAAGAGATTAAGGGCAAAGCAATTGATGATTATCTTGCAAAAACAACTGATTTTGTGAAGAAAATGGAAGATGTTCTCTCAAAAGAACGAAAAAAGAAAGGCGAAACGTACAAATTTAAGATTGCTGAAGACAAAGAGAAAGAAGAAAGCAAAAAGGTTAAAAGAGAAGGACTCATAGATGTTGAACGCAAACCAGTAGCAGAAACTGCAGACGAATCACAAAAAATCATTGAAGAAGGTCTTGCACAACGATGACAGACAAAAAAGTAGCAAAACAAAGCGCACGAATACTTAATTACCGTCAAGGTCGAAGAACCCAAACCCCAAACCAAATCATTCTCAATATTGGGGCAAAAAGCAAAGAAGACGCAAACAAATACCTAGGCAGAAAAGTCGTGTACACCACATCAAGCGGAAAAGAACTCCACGGCGTTATTACCCGTGTGCACGGAAATTCTGGCGCAGTTATTGCTCGATTTTCAAAAGGTCTTCCAGGACAAGCACTTGGCAAAGATGTAGCACTTTTTAGCTAATTATCCTTGCATAGTGGGGTTAGAGTACAAGTATTAATTTAAATTGTTCTCACAACAACTAGAGCATGAACAAGCCCTTGCTCTCGTATAAACGAAAAACACTTGCAGACCAGTTATCTGAGTGGGATCAAAAAACGCCTGTTTTGGACCATTTTTTCAAAGAAGGCAAAAATCAGCATTCTAATGAGTCACGAACAGTTCTTCTGATGAGCCAATACCGTGATGGTGTGATGGTAAGCGCAGATTCAATGACCTCAGCAGGCTTTCGCCAGGCAACTCTTTCGTCTCAAAAGGTCTCATACCTTAATCCGCTTGTTATAAGCGCGGGAACAGGCTATGTTTATCCTCTCTACGAGATTGAAGCAATCACCCAACGTGCTTCAGCAAAAGAAATGGCTTTTCGCCAAATCTCGCTTGGCCTTGACAATCCAAAAAGCATTCCCCGCGTTGAGGAGCTTGCAGAATTCAGTTCCAGCGTATTCAAAAAGCTTGCATACTTTTATCCTATGCACCTGGGTGTTCTTCTTATGGGAGGTATGAACGCAGAAAACCAGCCAGCACTTTATTCTTCAGAATCTCCTGGCGCCATGTTTCACTTTAATAATGTGTTTGACCGGCATGCAGCAGGGGCGCATGATGCACCCCTTCTCTTTGCTGTTGATGGGTGCGGGTATAATGAGACTGGTAAAGAAATTCGCGACCTTACTGAGGATGATACCTCTTTTTTCAAATACAAAACGCGCAACTCGTTTACGCGAGAAAAATCGCTTATTGCACACCTAAAAGCAACTACTGCGTCATTTAAGGATAAAGACGGCAGCACTCAGGGTGTTGGCGGAAATGTGTATCTTGCCTACATCCACAACAATAATGGCCGGTTTGAGCCACACTTTGATGTGTTTGATTACAAAAAAATAACAACATGGAAAGACGAGTTTAACACGCTTGAGCTTCTTATCAAAAAAGATGAAGCAATTGATAATGTGGAGGGCATTGGTGATATTAATGCATTCATTGATTCCTTGCGTGCAGAATATAATGGAACCACACTCCAATACAATGGCGAACACAACCACTTTTCAGCGCCATTTACGCCGTTTTACCGCGTTCAGGCGTTCAAGCCTGATACGCACCGATTGAATACAATTTTTGACATTAAAATCCCGCATTCAACTATGAAATTTAGCGTGTCAAAAACAGGAAGTGATTCATTTGATTCTGCGGCGTTTGGAAATGTATATGGAAAAGCGCTTGGCGCACTCAGACAAGGAGAAACACCCTTTGAACAGTCATCAATGCTCGCGTTCAAATTCAATTCAACCCCTGACCCGGTTGAACAAAATTCTTTGTTCAAAACACTTCCAAGTGTTGGCCTGTTCCGTCTTGACCCCCCACACCTGCGCAACTACGAGCACGCTACAATCCTTAACTTTGACTATGGCGAAGTTGGTTTCGGCTCGTTTTATGTGACGGGTATGCACAAACTTCTTTCACGAACCCCTGAAATCCTTGTTAACCAGCTTTTTATTGATCACGCACTTAGTGACATAACGCGAAACCTCCCTTTGCGCGCAAACATTGAAGAAAACTTTCCTGTGCTTGAAAGCCATCTTCGATATTACCTTGAATTTGATAGTGCAGACTTTTTGCAAGACAAATCAAGCGCGTATGTAGGCATTATTGGTGAAATACAAAATGACGCAACCATTAATTTGTGGGAAAGCTCGCCTCTTGGTGTTGGTTTTAGAAAAACCAATGACGCACTTGCAATCATGCCAGAACAAGCGCACGCATCAAAGCTTGAAGAACTCATGGTAAAACACGTTGTGAATAATGAACAGTCAAACCAGGATGATATTGCCCTTACCAAAGGCCTTGCTTATTTTGTTCAAGCTCACTATCATGGACACGCACTGCGCTCATATGACAAGATTTCAAAAGATCTTAACACACGCCTTTCAATTCGGGTTCCCGCATTTAACCGCGCGTCATACAACAGCGTTGTGCAACAAAAGAAGAAAGAATGGTTTATTGACCGTTCTCTTAAATACCTCAAAAGCGTGACAAAACGATAAATCATGGAGCCACAACAGTACAGCGCAAAGGTGCTCTTGCACCTTCTTGACCTTCAAAAAGATACGTTTGAGCATGCGCAATCATCTCCTCTTAAATCAGCGTACGCGCGCTACCTTTCTGCAGTGTTTTCTGAAACCAATTCGTTTTACAAATATGTTGCAACAAGCATTGGTGAGAAAACACAAGATCTGCACTACTGGATTCGCATCAAAGACTCGCTTGATTTTGCTATCACTGCCTTAAGCGTTGCTGAATCAGGTCATGCCGTGCTCAAAGACTTAAGCAGGGATTCGCGTTCATTTAACCGGCTCAAAAACAATATGTCTCTTGAAGCGCTCAGCGAACGTACCGGCGCATCCTATGCGTCATGGCATGATGTTAAAGAGGATATTGACCGTCTTATTGCGTTTAATTATGGTGTGTGCGCAAAAACTATTACTGATGTTATTTCATTTTCAGATGACTTGTATGCATCTGTGCAATCACTTGGCTGGGACAGTACTGAAGCACTTGCAAATCTTGAACTGCTTGAAAAAATAGAACTGCTCAAACGCAGAATTGCCGGGCAAGGCTCATTTGTTGAGCGAACCAATTTTGACTATTCACGATTATGGTCGCTTGTGTCAAAAAACAAGATTAACAAGGAAAACGCGCTTGAACTCTTTGATAAAACACTCACTAAATCGTTTAATGCGTTTAAACGAACCTATGAGAAAAAAGAATCCATATTCAAAAAAGCCATTGGCGAAGTTGAGTTTATGGAAGAGAAACTCGGACACGTAAGCGTGCTCACAAGCATAATTGAAAATAATACCGGACCAATTAACCGGTACAAAAAAACGTTTGAAAAAGTAATACCAAAGCTTGCCCAAACAAAACCGCTCTTTTATGCTCCTGCACTAGACCTTGTTTGGGACATGCTTAATCAGACAAAAAATGCACTTTTTGATGTGTATACAAGTAAGAGCCAACGAGAAGACTATGGTCTTTTACCACTCAAGCCCCATGACCCTACCGCGGGTCTTAATAACGATGAGTGGCTTGCCTTCTGGAAGTTTATTGGACAAAGCACCATTAAAACTGCTGCGCTCTTTTGTGAACATGAACACATGCAGGTAACCGCAACGCTTGAAGGTCTGCTTACCATTCCTGACGTTATTATTTCAGAAAAACAAGTCGAGCGCGCAAAGCCCGTTCTTTGCTCGCTTAATTCTGAACTTACCGCGCTTGCAAACCACCCTTTTTTTACGAGTGACACCTCAGAACTTGATGACATGTTTCTTAGCTCATTTAGTAAGGTGTATGCAATGAGTTACTTGGTCCGCTGGTTTAAAACAAAAAACGCAGAGAAACTGCCTGAAATTATAGAAGAAATCCAGCGTGAATTTGAAAACTCCCTGCCCGCTAATCCAAAAGAACGGGCAGAACACGTTTCGCGCGTTATAACTAAAATACATTCGCTTGTTGATTCCGAAAGGTATGGTATTCCTCTTGAAGAATCCCACACCATGCTAAGCGTGCTTGATAAGTTTGCCCTTCATGATGGGGATAGCGTGATTGAAGACTTCTACACTGACTTTTATTCAAAATACAACAAATTCATGCAAAAATCAGAAGCATATGCAAGTGTTGCCCGCAAAGTTCCGACACTCGTTCCTGCGCTCAAAGAATCGCTTGAACAATCATTTGAAGCATTTAATTTTGAAGGCTACTACGAACACGTGATTGCAGACTTGCTTCGAATGAAACACGCACTTGAAGAGCACAGCACAAAAATCACGCCAAACACGTATGACAAACGCCAACAAGACCTTATTTCAGGCGAAGAAACACTCTACTCTGATAACGTTGAAGTGCGCTGCTGGTTTCAGGCACTCTCAGCGCTCAATGATATAACAGAACCATACTCAGACCATGAAATCATGATGGAGCTTTCAAGAAAAGCAAAGCACTTGCTTGATAACACCAAAGAAACCTCAAAAGCACTTGACCGACTGCGAACCATGAAATAAAAAAGTGTTAACAGTTTACCATGTTCCCAAATTGAATTCAGTACAGATGATAACGCACATGGGCTTAACTTCCGAGTTCGAAAAGGGATCGGGTGTTTCCCCACACACTTTGACCGTTAACGTTGAGCTACAAGTTATGAGGAGTATTTAAAGATTACTCAGGGGTGGGAGAGTGGGAAAAACCTTTAAGTGTTCTTAGCAGTATACTATTGGTACGTTGGAGAAACTGCTAATGACCAAATTTTCTTTAAAAAATATCGTTACCAGTGTGTTTGTTTTCACTGTTATTATTATTTTCATTGCCGTTGCTTTTGTTATAACAAAGAGCGTCTTCACGTCTCAGATAGGTAACCTGTTTGGAGGTTACTCTTTTGAGGATGTTCAAGTAACAACCACTACCTATGCATGCCCGTTAGACACAAATCTTAGCACGGGTTACGTGTATGTGAGAGGGTATGGTGATCATAATCCCAACACGTTTTCTTCGGGAAAAGAACTCATCAGCAATGCTCCGTTTTTTGATTTTGACTACGACCCGTCACGCACCCTTAGCGAGTTGAGTGCAGAGTTTATCTATCAATTCAATACGTTTGCCCAAAGCGCTGATGTTGAAAAACTTATTATCTTTGCACATAGCGCAGGCGGCGTGATTGCGTCTTTTTCAGCAAATAAACTTATCTTTGAGGGCGTGCTTGAGGTCCACACACTTGCCTCTCCGCTCAATGGCTATCATCTTTCTGAATCACTTATTGACTACTCTGGTTTTGCCAAAGAAATCGCGCTTGGGTTTTGGGCGTTTACAAAACCCGATGAAAACGTGCGCGTGTACCATCATAAAACAGTTGAAGATGCATCCTTACGCTCCTGGTGCGCCGTATTTTCTCGTTTTTGCGACCCACTTAAAATCCAGAACAATAACGTGCCGGGCAGCGCAGAATATTATTATCCTGAACAAAACCATATCTCCATTGTAAGCCACGTCTCAAACGTAGTGATTAACTGCTATGCATAAGCTTTCATTTGGTTAAAGATTCCACCTGCAACACGCGTGTGAGCCGTGAAAAACATATTTAAATTCCTGACTTGCTCCTAGCTTCAATGGAAGTTATGTTTGTTCCTGAAATCTACGTGTATGGTGAGAAACATGACTGTCAAGAATGCGTTTCACGCGAACACTTTTATCTTAGTTATCTGCGCGCCGAATACCCTGAAGCCCTCGTTGGCGTGGGTCTTGAAATTCTTGTACACAAAGGAAAACAAGACTATAAACAACTGCGCAAATTTCAAAAAAAACATGCACGCGTTTTTGAAGCAGCACGCGAAAATGGTTTTGATGTGCTTGCCCTTGGCTTTCCTGAGCTTCCTTTTTTTGACCACCTCAAACGACTTGGAGAGCGCATCCGTGATGCTGCACAAGACTATGACCTCTTTGTAGCAATTGTGGGCATGGATGACTATGAATATTTTGAATCCCTCCCTCGTGTTCAAGGATGTTATTATATCCCAATCCACCTCTTACATTAGCATCGCCCAAAAGGCTTTTATAGCGTCATACCGTCAGGGTGCGCAATGAAACACGTGCATCACTATGATGTGAGCGGAAACTTTGTACATGACTGGCAGAACTCAGGCTTTAGTGCTGGGCGCGTAAGCCAGGCAGGCAAACTTGTTGAACGAATGTTGCAAGACAAAGATTGTACTATCTTTATGAGTGTTGCAGGCGCTCTCATCCCTTCAGGCATGCGAAACGTGCTTGGCAGCTTTCTTAAAAACGCGTGGGTTGATGCGCTTGTTGTAACTGGAGCAACTCTTACTCACGACCTTGCTGAAGCACTTGGCTACAAACACTTTATGGGCACGCACAACGCGGATGACGCAAAACTGCACGAAAAACGACTTGACCGCGTGTGGGATGTGTACTTTGACGACCACTCATATGAAGGCATTGAAGACTTCTGTAAAAAAGTATTCAAAAACCTTGAAAAAAAATCATACTCTTCAAAAGAGATTATCTGGAAACTAGGCGAGCACATAACTGATGAAAACAGTCTGATTCGCCAATCCTATCTTAAACAAATCCCCATTTACTGCCCCGCGCTTGTTGATTGCGGTCTTGGCATGCAAGTGTGGACGTACGCAAAAGAGTATGGCTTTAGTGTTGACCCCTTTAAAGACTGGGACGAGCTTGTTGCACACCACGTGTGGACTGCAAAAAAGACCGGCGTCATCCTGCTTGGCGGCGGCGTGCCAAAAAACTTCATACTTCAAGCACAACAATTCAATGATGCTACGCATGGCTACGCGCTCCAAATCACTACCGCCGACGTAAACGACGGTGGACTGAGTGGCGCTGAACTTCGCGAAGGCATTAGCTGGGGAAAACTCAGCAAAGACAGTGAAGTTGTTGACGTGCGAGCAGACATAACCCTTGTTCTTCCCATTATTGTTGATTATCTCAAAAAACAGGGCGTAACACGCATTAGCTAGGGGAAATACTTTAATCTGCAGATTATCCTACGTTTTATGATGCAAAGCAATTTGTCTGATTCATCAGTGGTTCATCAAACAAGCTTTGGTGATGAGCACAGTGTTAAACACGTTTCAGACTACATTCAAGAAAAGCTTGGAGAATGCGGCTTGTGTCTTGAAGAACTCTGCAACACAAACATACTTGACCAGCCGCTGTCACAAATGCGCGGTTACAAACCAGATTCAGTAGCGTACTTGCATGCAAAAGATGTTTTTCAAAAACACTTCTCACGAAGCGCGCGTCTTGCCCGTTTTGTTTTTGACTTTGCACACGCGTATCGCATTCTTAACAAACAAGACGGGTCCGTAGAAGATTCTGTTGAACAATCACTAGACTACCTGATACACCACCTTCATGTTAACCAGCACGACCTATACCCCGAGTTTGCACAACCAAAAAAACGAAACCCCCGCGCGTATATGCGTTTTAGAATGAACAAACCCGCTTTTTTTGAAGCGCGATTCAAACAATACGCAACAAAATCTCTCAAACCACTTTTTGAACTCTTGCACACCACACGAGAACTGCACGGCGCAGAAAATATGCTTATTACCCAACTTGAAACTGCAAGCAATGGAAACATGACCTACCTTACAAAACCTCGCGTGCACGAGTATTTGCGCACGTACCTTTCTAATAACGTAATTACTCACCACGAGATTGACCAACTTTCAGACGTGATTGACCATTATGCACAACAAAAAATCGCGTTTAATAACCCCTTGCGAAAAACATTCCCGCTCGCTATCAAATTTCTCAAACCATTCGATTTACAACACCTTGAAACAGCTCTTGAAGGAAGTCCGCTTCTCAAACCATTTGAGCAAGCACTCAGAGCATATGCGCGGAGTGGAGAGCACCTCCAAAACTACGTGCTTAACAAGGGAAAAGGCACTGCTTCATTTGAATTTGGCTTTAATGATGAGGGCATTGCTCTTTTTCGGATAATGTTACTCTCGCAAGCAGACACACACAACCTGTTTGAAAACGTGATGCGCTCCCTTTTGAGCGGGGGTCATGGAAACCTGCGCTACATACAAGAAAGCACGGCTTCGTTTCTCGAGCGCTTTCCCGAAGAACCCTTCCTGCGCGACACGTACCTTGCTGATAAGTATCCGCTCTCACTTGTTATTGATGAAAACTCATTTGCCCTAAACGCGACACTTCCTCTTCTTAGACCGGGTATTGTTCGCTATGCATTTAAATCACAAAACGAAGAACACATATTCCTGCGTCAACTTGACGCACTCAAGCGCGTCTTGCGTTGCGCACCTCAACCGCTTGAAAGCTTTGAGAAACTTCCGCTTTAGCGCGCAATCAAAAGTAAATACGCAGCAATAATAAGAATCGCTGAAGGCAAGTATACAAACAAATATGAATCATTTAATGCACTTGCACACTCTTCGCTCGCATGGGTTGGCAGATATTCTTTTACTAAACAAGCAAGAAGCGTTTCGCGAGGCACACCAAATGGCACGCCGTACCCTTCTCCAATACGCGCGCGCATTACGTATTCCTGCTCGCTAAAATCTTGTTTTTCATTAAGAAAAGTGATAATATCAGTTTTCATAGACTGCGAGTTCCACCCAAGCTCATCAAATAAGCGCACGGCAAAATACGTTTCTAAAACACTTGCTCGCACCACACTTGCATTAGTCCGCTCAGCAAAACCGGATTCAGGAATTTTAAATGCAAGCACATGAGAAATGATAGCATCAGCTTCTGTTTTTGGCACATCACTGCCAAGAATGCTCTGAATCCGCACATACGCGTACCACGCACGGGGCGTGAGTTCTCCTGCATCACTCACATAGGCACGTGAGCGTGCAAGAATGGTGCGAACCATTCCCTCTGAGAGCTCGTTTAAGTATTTGAACTGGCTGAATGTTTCAAGCGCAATCATTGTTGCGTACAAGGGGTCTTCATTTCCTACCTGAAAAAAGCCCTGGTCGTATTGATTTACAAAGAAATTAATAATTGCATCTTTTTTTATGAGAAAACTCATTGCCTGTTCTGAGGCGGCCTGCACCACGTTTCCCGTTACGCTAATGCTTGGCGTAGCCCCAATATCATGACTAAGACCTGTTTCTTGTGATGCAATAAACAGTTTTGCAAATGGGATGAGTGCGAAAACGATTAATACTCCTGCAATAACGGTTCGTCTCATAGTCTTACTCTCCTGCGCTTATCCGTACATATTTCTGCTCTCATCGCTTTCATGCTTGACTTCTTTTGCCTTGCCAATCAAGTCCTTTATTTTCTTTTCAAACTCTTCTGCTTCAGCTACAAGCGGCTTGACATCTACATTCACTTTAAAAAGCGACCCCAATTTTTTGATGAGTGCAACAGCAGCAAGCCCGTCTGGATAGTTTGAATGGCTTTCAGCCATAAGGCAGAGCGCTTTTATTTTTTTATACTTGCATGCAAGCATGATTGCCGCGCTCACACCAAGAATGTATCCTGTCTTAACTGGTTCAAGACCGCTTGGCAATTTTGTTTTAATATTCGCATCAATGCCAAATACGCGCGGTTCTTCTGCTATGTTAGGAGAATTAATTCCTTCCAAGCACACGATGCGTGATGCATTAATCTCTTTTGCCCATTTTACAATTGCTTCTCCAACATCATGAATAAGCGTTGCCGGCACGGGAAACTCTGAACTGATAATGACCCATCCTTTTGAAGGAACATCATAAATACGGATAGGATTGTACACGTCCCCGTCCTGAATAAAACTTAAGGGGGGTAAATGCGGTGATTCAATGTGACCAATTTGCTTTGCATCTAGTTTTTGCGTTAAATACTTTGACGCGATTGAGCCAACAAGACCCACACCGGGAAATCCCTCAATAATAATTGGCGCTTTTGTTTTTGGCTTTTTAGAAACAATCCTTACCTCCATAGTGTATCTACACGCACGCAGGGTATTTAACAGTTATCTGTTGTAGAAGCTTCGTAATTTCAAGATGAATATAAGCAGAAATAATCCAACAAGACCAACCCCTATAGAAATCTCCATAAGCACACTTTCTTCTGCTCTACTGCGAATGCTCACAAAACGCGTTGCAGACGTTGTTGCAAAGAGTTGTGACAATCCATAATTGCCAAGAGAAAACTCGTCAATACTTTGATTGAGTAACGCAACCGCGTATGCATACTCCTGTTTCATCTCGCCGCGATTTCCTAAATACGCGTATTTGAGAATGTTTGCTGCTTTTTCCCGAACGACGTTAGAAGAATTAATCAAACGACCCAGGCTCTTTGTTATGTTTGCTTGCCCCTGCATTACAATTGAAATAAGTTCTTGGCTTTGGCCTTCATCATATATTACGCGCACGCGCTCGTTTCGTGATGAACTGCCTAAGCTCACATTCAAAAGACGAACACTTGCATTAGTTGAAACATTGCCAAACAAGTGTGACGCGCTTCGAAACGTGAGAGTCACATTGTGAAGCGGGATGAGGCACGTATTATTGATGCTAAAAAAGATGTCTTGACTGCTATCACGGGTTGCAGGCATTTGGTTTGGTCCGTCAATTTCAACACAATCTCCTGAAATAATGATTGGCTCACGCGCGCTATAGATTTTTCCGCCAAATTCGGTTTCAACACGAATTGTGTACGAACCTGGAAGTATATCTCTAAGCTTGATACTTTTGGTATAATCAACTACGCCGCTCACGTTTTGTTTGGTATCAGAGTCGCCAAGAATAAACACGTTTGATTCATCGTACAGGCCATAATACACTTCAAAAAATGTTGCACTCTCAAAATTCACCAAGCGAACATCAATGTCAATGGTAGCATCATCTTCAAACACTGATTTCTCAAGACTAATATTGAGCAGAGCACCCGAACAGTCCGTATCATTTTGCACACACGTTGCGCCAAACGCACTTGCACACCCGCTGTCAGCTTCGCACCGATACACGCGTCCTTCAAAACAGACGCCTTCAGTAAACGTAAAAACTCGCTTGTCTCCACAACACTGACTAATGCTGCTAACATATTCTCCGCACTCGTTGCACGCGCTTGTTGAACTCACTGAAACCCACTCTCCATTGTGGCATACGTATTCAAACCCGCACGCAAGTGAGGTTGCACTTCTCGTTGATGCATTCACATAGCACACCTCCCCATCAAAACAACTTATTGGGTTATCAGTGCACTCCTCAGCAAATACAACACTTGCTGAGGCAAGCACAAAAAACAAACCAAGTATGAATCGCACTCCCACAATGTATACTGGTGTTGACCCTGATTAATTAAACTTTCCAACAACATATTTTTATTCACAAAACATAAAGAAAACACAAAAACCACCTTATGGCAGACACTATTACCCATTACTACATACACGACCTACTCGTTAACGGACTACTCTTTAGCACGCCAGTTATTGTTTTGTACTTAATGCAATTTGTAAGCATTGGAAACGTGCTGCTTTTAACTTCGCTCCAATTCTTTCTTGTTGCAGCACTTGAAATCCCCACCGGCATTTTTGCTGACGTGTACGGACGAAAAGCATCACTTATTGTTGGTTCTCTTGTTTCAATGATTGGATGGAGTGTGTTTCTTTTCTCACGCTCGCTTAGCTCTTTTGCACTTGCATACGTCAGTTTTGGCATTGGTTTTGCGTTTATTTCAACAAGCATTGAAAGCATGGTGTATGACACGCTTCGAAGCACAAAACAAGAAGGACGCGCAACAGAAATATTTGGCAAAGCCATCTTCTACTCATCACGCATCTCACCATTTGTGCTTATTGCAAGCGGCTTTATTGCAAAAATAAATTATGGGCTAGTCTTTCTGCTTGAAGCACTCAAATGGCCGCTTGTCGCGCTTAACGCATACCTCATCCCTGAACCAAGTCATCGCACACCAAAACGGGTGCGTGCCTACGTGCAGGAATCAAAAGCAAGCATCACTGCTGCGCTCAACATTCCTAATTTTGGCGCGTTTGTACTTATCTCAGGACTTGTCTATGCACTTGTGCACATCACGTCACAATATGACCAACCGCTTATGTACGCTGCTGGTGTTGACGTTGCCTTATTTGGTATTATTTATGCAATCATGCAATCACTAAGCGGATGGGCTGCGCGTTTTGCTCACCACCTTGAACGCATAACCACACCAAAAAATGTGCTTCGACTCATACTCGCCCTGTACGGCAGCGTTCTCTTTTTTCTTGCTATCTATGGCCACCCATTTATTGTAGTATTTCTTGTTGCAACACGCTTTACTACAAAAGGACTTGAAACACCCATTCTTTTGCAATACATAAACCGTTTTATCCCTTCAAAAAAACGCTCAACACTCGCCTCGTTTTACGTATTCATGCAATCAGCAATACTCGTCTTTGCTTCAGCAGTGTTTAACGTGTTTACAGACCAGTATGAAACAAGCGGCGCACTTGTTATTGCTGGTGTGCTTATTCTTGGTCTCATACCGTTTGTAGTTGAATCTCCTACACGTCAACTTTCAAAAAATCGTAGGCAGCAACGCATTTCTTAAAAATCTCACGACACTCCTTTTCAAGTGGCTTTATGCGCGCATACTTTTTTGAAAAATGCGTGATGTAGAGCACGCCCACTCCAGCAAGTTTTGCAAGTTCAGCAGCTTCATGCGTGGTCATATGATTCTTCTCTTTTTTGTCACGCTCAAGCGTGTCAAGCTGAGAAAACGTTGCCTCACTAATCAAAACATCAGCTCCCTCACAAAAAGCAGCAAGCGAGTTTGTAAATCGCGCGTCACCCGTGTACACAACCCGCTTCCCGCTCTGCACCCATGTTGCGTCTTTTGCTAAAATCTTTTTTCCTTTGTATTCAATATTCTCTCCTTTTTGGAGTTTGCCAAGAAGAGGATGCTTGGAGAGACCAAATTTTTTTGTGTAGTCAACATTAATCTTGATTTTGTCCTTTTCAACAAAGCTAAAGGCAAGACTAGTTGGTGAGTGGCGTGTTTTAGCACACCAAATCTCAAAATCCTTAGTGTTCACGACGTTTGTTGGTGCATGCGCATCAACTTCAATTATTTTGATAGGAAACCCGCCCACTTTTCCAAACACGTCTTCAAGAAGGGACAGTTTATGTTTTGTGCTGGTAAAACCAATAATGGTCAATGTTTTTTTTCGCTCGTTCATCTGCATAGAGCGCAATAACGGATACAAACCGGCGCTATGGTCTGCATGCCAGTGAGATATGAGAATATAATCAATTTTGGTACCAAGCAAGCCTGCACGTGTGAGCTGGCGCTGCGTTGCTTCACCACAATCAAACAAGACGCGCGTGCCCTCTTTTGTGAGATGAATTGCTGCATGGTTCCGCTCTTTTGTTGGCACTGCAGAACTCGTGCCAAGAAATACTAATTCAATCATACCACTAAAGACATAGGTAGCTCCATAAAAAAGTTATGATACGTGCTACAAAGAAAAAAACTTTAATTCACTCGAAGAGATAGTATTTCCTTTGCAGGATAATACCATTCTTTATAGCATTAAACGAGTACGACCCGACTTATCAAAGCCCTTATTATTGGCGGAGCAATCCTTTTTTCAGCCTCGCTTGCAGGCTCATATATGATGGGAATGTAAATGAGAAAAAAAAGAAAGGTTTTATTTCTCTCTTTGTCTTTACTTTTTTTGTAATGAAGTACATTGACGTGCACGCGCACACGTGGGAACTTGAAAATGAAAAAGACATTCTCACCGAGTGCAAAAAACAGGGCATTCTTGTTATCAACAATGGTACAAACCCTGACACGAACGCACACGTGCTCAAAGCAGACTCACTAAAAGCCGTGGGGTGGTGGCCCCACGAACGCGCGCAACAAAATACTATTGAAACACAAGCCCAAAACAAAGAGGTTATTGCACTTGGAGAGATTGGTCTTGACTTTTATTATCAAACAATTAGTGAAAAACAGCAACGTGCCCACTTTACGTTTATGCTTGCGCTTGCAAAAGAACTTGATAAACCCGTGATTGTGCACAGCAGAAAAGCAGAAAGCGCAGTTCTTGATGTTCTCAAACACTATGACCTGCCTGTTGTACTCCACTCTTTTACGGGAAAAAAATCCCTTATCAAAGAAGGTGTTATGCGCGGCTACTACTTTAGCGTGCCAACCATTGTTGTTAAAGCTTCAAATTTTCAAACCCTTGTAAAACTCGTGCCAGAAACACAACTTCTTACTGAAACTGACACACCCTATATGGGTGCCACATTTCCAAACACGCCGCTTTCACTACCCCTCGTGGTTGAAAAAATCAATGAGCTAAAAGAAGATGACCTTACAAAAACCGTGTTTAAGAACGCAAAAACCGTGTTTTCATTCTAAAAAAAAATGGTGAAGCGTGAAGTAGCGCGTCTTTACTTGGTAAGTGCAATTTCAATAATTGAAACGTTTGTATTCTTGCCTTCGCGCGAGGTTAACTTTTCTGACCCAATAGTAATGGCGTTGATTTTTACATCATTCATAAATCGGTTTCGAAGCACTTCAGTCACATCAACTGCGCGTGAAATGTTTTTTCCCCGCGCTTTGAGCGTGATGATTTCTGCACCACCATTAAACTGAAGCATTGCTGCAGTTACATAATTCATAAAGGGTTTTATACCAATGTAGATAATGTTGTCAGCGCTCTTTTTCTCGCTTGTTTTCTTACTTGCTGCCATGACTTATGCCACCTCCCACTCTTTAACGGTCTTCTTGAGTCGCGTGATGTGTCCTGCTACTCGGTTTCGAAGTCGTTTTGAGGGGATGAATGCGACATCTTTGAGGGCTTCTTTGTTTTTTGCAAAGTCCGCGCTAAAACGTTCAGGATCCTGCATGAACAGTTTTTTTCCCTTGTTTTTGATAATTACTGGTTTTACTCGGCCCATGATTAGCATAGAGTAACTTTTTAATAGTTTAAAAGCTTTTTTCTTTCTCGTGATTTACCTTTTCCTGCTCATTGCTGCGCTTGGTCTGCTACTTTACGTGGCATATTTCTACTTTAAAGGAGTTTTTTTCCTTGCACTCGCGTTTGTTCTTGCTGTTATCGCGTTTAAAGTGTTTATAAAAAAGTTTCAGCACTACGAGCGTGCAGTAATATTTGCGTTTGGCAGATTCAGCAGGATTGCAGGACCCGGATGGTCTATTGTCATCCCCTTTATGGAAGAAGTCAAAGAAGTGTATGACGTGCGCACAACAAGCATGAAACTCAAAGTCCCGCTTTCCCTTACAAAAGAAGAAATCCGGCTTCGAATTGTTGGCACGCTTTACTATAAAGTTGAAGACCCTAAAAAAGCGTATCTTGAAATCCAAAACCTTGTGTATAACATAAAAGAAATTGCAGAAGCAGAAGTGCGAAACTTTGTTTCAAAAATTAGCTTTAATTACATTCTTGCAAACATTGACAAAATCAATGAACTCTTTGTTGACAGACTCAAGCACTTAACCCTCAAATTTGGCATTGGCATTGACTTATTTGAACTTGATGAAATCAGACCGCCAGAAGAGCTTGTGGATGCTATGCAAAATGTTGAGATTGAAGAAGAAAAATATCAGGCACAAAAATTCAGAGCACTTGCAAACAAAGTGGTTATCACTGCTATTGGAGAAGCTGCTAAATCGCTTGACCAGCGCGCCATTTCATACTTGTACGTGAAGGCAATTGAAGGCATTGAAAAAGACAAAGCATCAAAAATTGTATTCCCTATGGAATTTATGAGCGTGCTTGACAATGTGGGCAGCAAAATGCTTGAAAAAGTAGATATTGGCGGCATTGATATAGGTAAAGCCGTTGACATGGTCAAAAAAACTATTCTTTCACAAGGAGGCGCTGAATAATGACTGATTTAGAAGACCGTGTCTTAGGAAAGAACCTGGTGCATGTACAATCATGGATTGAAAGTGAGCGGGGCTGGGGAACACGACCTGATGGTTGGTCTTTTCATCTTTCACGAGCAGACTATGCCGCGTTCGTTAAGAATTACTGGGATGCCCAACCTGATGAAACCCCTGATGAATACTCACGACCCGCTGAAAAAGAACTTGTTGTAGCTCAGGTTACACCTGACTTGTATGCGCGCGTAAAAAAGAATGAGCATGGCCTGCGCCTCTATAATATTCAGGGCATTCTTAAGATACTTTTATAATACTCGGATCCTTTTGTTATGCTCATGTTCTCACTTGCAGAGCTTTTTGGCATTGCAATTTCAAGCATTGGCGTGACCTACATTTTTTCAGGACTCATTCCCGGACAAATGAAGGATAAAGAGCGCTTCAAACTAAGCGCACTTATTGCTATTCCCTCATTATTGCTTCACGAGTTTGCACACAAGTTTGTTGCCATTGCTTTTGGCATGAGCGCAACGTATCACGCTAATTTTTGGGGGCTCTTTATTGGTGTGGCACTCAAAACTATGGGGCTTCCTATCTTTTTTGTTCCTGCTTACGTCTCAATTAGCGCCTTTACTGCAACAAAGACCGGACTCATTCTTACTGGACTAGCTGGACCAGCACTTAATGGCTTTCTTTTTGCTATAACCTATCCTTTGGAAAAATATATGAAGACCAGAAACCAGCACATACTCCTTTACGTAACGCGCCAGATAAATATGTGGTTGCTTATCCTCAACCTCCTGCCCATCCCGGGAACAGATGGTTTTAATGCGCTTAGATATTTACTCGCTTAATCAGGTCATATCGTGCAAGCGCTTCAACGTGCTGAATGTGAAATTTCTTGAGCCTTCTCCAATAAAACAAGTTAACACGAACCCCTACCTCGCCAAAATAGCGCTTAAGCTTGTCAGTTAGTTCAACACCCTTTGTGTCATGGTCCATCAAAAGTATCACATCCTTAGTGGTCTTTGAGACGCTCTCGCAAAACAAGCGCAAATCCCCCTGAATTTTTATTGCAGAAATACCCCGTGCTTCAAGTGCAACTCTATCCTTTCTGCCTTCAACAATAATAGGAAACGGCTCTTGTTTTAGCGCACCAACCCATTGTTCGAGCGTGTCAAATAATTCTTTCAACGAAAACCAACCCCTTTTTTTAACCCCTTCCACATGATGCTGATAAGCGTGTGCGGGGTCACCCACACGATTTCAAAAAGAAAATTAAAAAAGGTTATTATAAAAATTGCGCCAAGCGTAACGCCCAAGGCAAACAGGAAAAAACCAAAAAGTTTGGAAACAAGCAGCATAATAATCCAGGTCAAGAAAAGCACGTAATAATCCTGAATGATGTGTTGCAAACACGCAAGACCTGCGCCAACGCGTTTGTGCTTGAGCGCATAAAAGACGGGGTGGATAAAAGGGTTATGGCGAATCACGCGATGACGCCATTTGAGCGCGCCTTGGGCAGGTGCGTCCATGTGGCGGTGTACATAACTGTAACTCCTGCCAAGCAGGCGCTTACTCCACTTGCTGTGCACAATTCCTGAAGGCATTAGTGTATTAGGGCTGTGTTAAACTACATTAGGGTTTTGATTGCGTGACCATAAACTATTAAAAACCCCGCATAATAGGTAACGATTGTTATGTGTGAGAGCGAATCTCTTCCCCTTTTTCGAAGCATACAAAACACGTACCATGCAATCACGTTGAGTGATAACATTCCAACAAATCCTGGTCACGTAGTAACTCAACTGCCCCAGTACGTGCAGAACATGAATCTAGAAAACCTCGCGTCTCATGTATTACGCTATCGGGTCTTGTACTAAGAAACTGATTATTTCAGGTACTGTGCTACTACTTTCTTTGACGTTTTTTGAGCGCGCTTAATCATTGGCTTGAGCATTTTTTTCTTATGCAAATAGAGCAGTATCCCTCCTCCAACAGTAAGCACGCCAATATGGGTTTAGGGGGGGCATAATGTCCCGATAATAAAAAATCACAAAGGAATAAGAAAACTAACTCCAAGAGAATGTTTTTTATTGCAAGGCTTCCCTAAAAACTTTAAATTACCTAAAAATCTCGCAGATAGTAAATTATATCATCAAGCAGGTAATAGTGTTGTTGTTTCTGTAATTCAAAGAATAGCTGAAAATATGAAAATTGTTTTAGAAGGTGGACGGATTAATCCACAAAAAAGTTTAACTTAATTTTTTAGATGATTAAGTCCCTTTAACTTAACAATGTACACTCTCCACAACATTTAAAAAAGCAAGAAGAATAGCTTGCTCGCACAATGCACACGCAGTTACACATATTAGCGGGCTTGCAAGCTCAGTCAGGCTTGTTTTTGGCATCACACCACCACGTGAACACGGGGTATAATAAGGCCTGGATTCGAGATACTGTTTATGCTACTCTTGCATTTGAACAATGTTCTCCTGAGCGCGTGCAAAAAGCCTATCACGCCTTGTTTGATGTGTTTTTAAAACATGAATACAAAATTGATTTTGCTATTCTTGACAAGCCGGAATACTCGTGGCAATACATTCATGCACGATACCATCCAGACACGTTTGACGAATTTCATGAGGAATGGGGCAACAAACAAAACGATGCAATTGGCGCCTTTCTCTTTAAAGTGGGCGAATTAGAGAAAAAAGGTCTCAAAATTATTCGCGCAAAACATGATGAGCGCATCTTACAAAAACTCGTATATTACTTGCAGAGCATAAAATACTGGCAGGACGCCGATAATGGCATGTGGGAAGAATATGAAGAAGTCCACGCATCCTCTATTGGCGCGTGTCTTGCAGGACTTGAAATGATAAAAGACCTAGTGCACGTTCCAGAACATTTACTCACTCAAGGAAGAAAAGCACTTGATATGCTTTTGCCAAGAGAGTCAGCAAGTAAGCAAACAGACCTTGCTCTCTTGAGCCTTATCTACCCGTACACTATTGTTTCAGAAAAACAAGCGCAAGCAATTCTTGACAATGTTGAGAACCACTTAGTACGGGACAATGGCGTTATCCGCTATGTTGGCGACCAATACTATAATACGGGTTCTGAAGCAGAGTGGCATTTTGGCTTGTCATGGCTTGCGCTTATTTACGCACAGCGCGGTAACACGCAAAAAGCACAGCACTATTTTGCGCGCGCAAAACAAACACTCAAAGAAGACAGCGCGCCCGAACTCTACCTTTCAAACGGGCAGCCAAATGAGAACACTCCGCTTGCATGGAGCCAAAGCATGTTTCTTACCGCCTTTGACTATAGCGCGGGTTGATGCTTTCTTTTATTCTTCAAGAAATGAAGTGGTCATACTACATATTTTTGTGCAAAAACATTTTTTAACACAATTTAGATTCTAAAAAATTGATGATTGCACTTGCTCACGCGTTGTTTGGTGCTGTGTTCGCATTACTGTTTCGTCTCAACCCGTTTATTGTTATTTTGTTTTCGCTCGTGCCAGACGCAGAATTTATCCTGCCAACGTTTCATCGCGGACCATTACATACCTTGCTCTTTTTGGTTGTGGCAAGTCTTGGCGCGTACGCGTACGATAAGGATGCGGGAAAAGCCGTGTTTGCAGGCATTGCAAGCCATTTCATGCTTGACTCGCTTACGGTCATGGGCGTGCCGTTACTCTACCCGTTTGTGAACTCGTACTTTAGCCTGCACTTTTTTAACACAAACCAGCTGAGCATGCTTACTATCATAGTGTGCGTGGTTGTGCTTTTTCACAACAAAAAAGTGTCTCACGCCAAGGCGCCTAAATTATTCTTTGTTCTCCCCTTGCTTGTGCTTGTGCCTCTTCTTGGAAGCACGCAGCCTATTTTTGAACAATCATGTCCTGCAGAGCTCACGCCGATTAGCGAGGTAACCCTGTACGCAGGAGAACCGGTTCTTGTTGAAGGAGTGATTTGCTCTGAAATTAAAGACTACACCTCAAATTCGGGGAATGCGTATCAGGATTTTCAACTCTGCAATCAAAGCGAGGTGCGCGTGTTCAAACAAAAAAACGTACACCAAAACGTGCTTGCACGCGGGGATGCCGTGCGTGTGTGCGGCTATTACACAACTGACTATGGTGGTGAATTGTACCACATAAAATTTGTCAAAAAAAATTAGATACTGCTCAAAGCGTTTTTAAGTCGCTTGACTTTTTCTTCTTGCGCTTCCTTTTCTTTTTCTAAGCTTTCAGCTTCATCCTTGTAAATGCGCGCTTTTGTCTCTTCTTTTTTGAGCATAGCATGTATTTCTTTAAGCTCTTTTTTCGTGTTCTCAAGCTCGTCTTTGAGTGCTGAACGTCGCGCGTTTTCTTCATCAAATGATTTTTTTAGCAACCCATAATCTGTGTGTGCTTTTTCAAGATGCGTTTTTGTCTCATCAAGAAGCGCGTTAAGTGATGCGTGCGCTTTTTTGCTTGCATTATCTTCTTTTTCTAAACGCGCCTTTGCGGTTTCAAGAGAAATAACCTCTTTGTCAAGCTGTAATTGCTCATCGCTAAGCTTTTTGATTTGTTTCTCGTTTTTCACCCGCTCTTTTGCGTATGCTGCAACATTCCTGTTAAGCTCAGTTTTTATTTTTCTAAGACGTTCTATATCTTTTCGTGCAAAACCTAACTTCTTTGTCTGATTTGCATTTTCTTTTATAAGCGCAACGCGTTTTGCTGTCTGCTCTTTTTCACGGTCTTTTACGCGCGCCCTAAACGCGTCAAACTCATCTTTGAGCGCGTTAAGTGCAGTGGTTGTTTGCTTGATTGTTTCTTCTGCTGTTGCTATCTCTTCAACACGCGTTGCATATTGTTTTTGTAAGGTTTCATACACTGCTTGCATGTTTGCAAGCTTGGTTGCATGCTCTTCTTTTGTGGCTTTGGCATTTTTGATTTGCTCGTCAAGCTTTGCTTCAAGCGCCTGCATGTTTGTGCTATGCGCGCGGTGTTGTTTTTCAATAGTGCGTGAAAAAGTTTCGCGCTCTTTTTCTCGCAGTGCACTAAGCGTATCAAGGTTCTTTTGAAGCGCGCTTACGGTTTTTTCATGCGCATTCTTTTTTGCGTCAAACTCTTTTTTGCTTGCCGCAAGTTCTCCTGCGAGTTCTTTTTTCTTTTCTCGCGCGCGCTGCGCCTTTTCCTTCCATGACGCGAGCTGTGAGGTAAGCTGCTTTGTTTGTGATTCTAATGTTTGAGTGAGCGTATCAACTTGTTCGTGATATGAATCGAGCTCTTGCTTTTGATCTTTGATGAGTTCACGTGCTTCTTTGAGTCCTGCTTCAGCAACACTCTTTTTTTCAATAATTGTAGCTTTACTCTCTTTAAGTGCTTCAACACGATGCATAAGCGTAGTTACATTCTTTTCAAGTGCTTCACCCTTTTGGGTTTGCGCTTCAAGATTTTCGGTGAGCTGCGCAATAAGCTCTTCTTTTTTGGTTTTTACTGCATCTAATTGTTTGAGCCGCTCATGCAATGTTTCAATCCGCTCTTTTTCGCGCTCCAGATTCGCTGCGTTAATCTTGAGTTTTTGTTGTGCATCTTCTTCTTGTTTTGAAACTGTTTTGAGCTTGTCTTGTAGTGTTTGAATGCTGTTTCTTTTTTCTTCACGCAATTCAGAAACGCGCATTTCGAGTTTTGCGCGCAAAGCACTAAACTCGTTTTTGATTTTGTGCTCTTCTGATTCAAAGCTTTCTTTTTGCTTTGCTAACTTTCCTTCAAGCATGCTAATAGCGGCGTTCAATTCTTTTTCCATATGAGCGTGCTCTTTTGCAAGCAACTCGTAACGCTTGATGAGTTCATCTTCTTGCATGCGCGCAATCTCTGCGTTTAGTTCATGTTCGCGAAGCATAAAATCTTCTTTAGCGTCATGCATCATACGTTTGCTAAGCACTTCTTTTCGCGCGTAAAAGGCTTCTAACTGGGCAACGTATTGGGTAAGTGATTCTTTGTTTTTTGGTTTAATAATAAAATAATACCAGTCATGACCACATTCAGGACAATGCATCACAACTTTGAGCGATTCTTTTGTTTCAGGAAGTGCTTTTACGCTACCTACAACTTCTTTATGTTCATACTCATCACACACCGGGCATTCATTGTCATCTCTAATGCGTTCTTTTAGTTCTTTTTTGAGCTTTGCTCGCTCACGTGTAATCATTCCTTCTAGAGAAGACATCCCCATAGATATATTGTAATGGAAGTTATAATTTTTAAACAATATGTTTTAGTAGCTACTTTTCCTGCAAGACTTATAAACATGCACGCGTTTTCTTTGTGATTATGGTCAATGATGAGTTTGTTCCCTTACGAAAAGCAGCCCTTGACAATGCGGTGACCCTTGCTGCAAGTTTTGCACGCCAGGGCGAGTATGATGCGCTTATGGATTCAACACGCCTTGCCACGTTTGGAGAAGCAATGGTGCTTCCTCTTGCTGATGTGTTTTATGCGTGGCTTGTTAAAGAACATGTGTAACGCGTTGAATAAAATTTAATAAGGGCAACTGGAACGAGTAGATACTACTATGTTTTGTCACGATCCAGTTCCGTTTATTTATTATCAACGCCTATCTACTGCAGAACAATACAAAAATCACGAACTGCTTGGCTCTGACCAACTGTTTACCTTGTTTGGCGGTGTGCGCTATAACCCCTCTCTTGATTTTACTGATGAAATACATGAGAGTCTTGGTGGGGTATTGCGCGAGATTGCAAACATGTTTGAACAAGCATACGACATCAGTACTCTGGTGAGCACACGCCATAGTGTGGATGTTGAGCTTAGTTCGCTTAATAAACTGCTTGACAAAAAATCTCAGGATTACTCAATGTGGGCGGGCGTGCATGAGCGCCACATCCGTCAAACACTCTTTAAAAAGCTTTATGAGATTAATATACATCAAGCATTGCTTGCAAAAGATAAAAAAACAGACCCTATTTCTAATTTTGTTGCTAAAACACCAAGAACACGCCACGTATATTATCAACAGCTTCTTGCAGAATCCTTTAACGCCCGAGGCGTTCGCAGTCTTATTGACACGCTCCAACGCGTGCTCTTGTCATTTTCAAGCGGAGAAGCGACTGTTTCAACCGTGCTGTTAACCGAAGAACATCCAGAAAAAATCTTCTCACATGCGCACGTAAAAATGTATTCCGGGGAGTATTGTTAAGTGCGTAACGCAAACGTTTTTTTAATCAATATGCGTATAGTCTAAACATACTATGAGAGAGTTCAAGCTGTCAAAGCTCACGTTTACTATTACTGAGCTTCGAGACATTGCAATAAGCGTGTTCGTGCTTGGGCTCTTATTCTCGTTTGGCGTGAACAAAGAAACGTGGAACGAGCTTATTCTCTACTATCTTGGGGCAACCTTCGTGCTTGGCGTCTCATTTGTGCTCCACGAGCTTGGCCATAAATTTGTCGCTCAATCATATGGTGCGCACGCAAATTACACGCTTTGGTGGTCTGGACTTCTTATTTCCCTGCTCGTTGGTGTAGCAAGCGGCGGCCGGCTCATATTTTTTGCACCAGGATTTGTTCTTATCTCATCTTCACTTGCATCGCGCTTTGGTTTTGGTCAAACCTTTCTTCGCGAAGAAGAAGTTGGAAAAATATCTGTTGCAGGACCCCTTACTAACATCATCCTGCTTTTCTTGTTCAAACTGTTTTCACCCGTCCTTCCCTTTGAACTATGGACGCAAATGGTTATTCTTAATGCGTGGCTCGCGCTCTTCAACCTCATACCCGTGCCTCCGCTTGACGGTTCGAAAGTATTTGTGTGGCGACGTGACATCTGGTTTGCGCTTGCAACAATCAGCCTTGTCTCGCTCTTTTTTGCCATACCGGTCTCGCTTGTGGTATTCATCTCATTTACTATTGCGATACTTGTTGCAGGAGCCATCTTCTTGTCGCATTATGGCATATTATAAACAACAAATTTTAAATAAGCCCAGATGGTGATTAACCTTTAGTTTTTCAAGAGGGGGATTATATACAATGGAAAAAAAGAGACAAACATCACGAGACTTGCAGGGGAAAATGATTGTAACAAAGTCAGGCAAGACACTTGGTCGCGTTGGCGATATGATTTTTGAAGTCAGAACAGGAGAACTTCTTAGCATGGTTATTAATGGACCAACAAGTTATGCATCATCAATTGACTTAGAAATCGATGAAAATGGCCGCCAAATGGTGCCTATCTCAAGCATCATTGCCGTAGAAGACTTTGTGGTCATCAACGAAGAAGACATCATCTAATTTTTCTTTACCCAAACATACGCGTTATCACAACGCGAACCATTTTTTATGCAACAACAAGCTTATACTTTGCTTAGCCTGCGAGAAATGTATGCAGCATACATGCCAACGCCTGCACCAAAGATTAAACCAAGAAACGCACCCACATGCCAAATATCAAGCGCGTAGGAAAACGGGATAAGATGATTGATGCCCATTGCCGCAGAGCTTACTGCCATGCTCACAAGAAACACCGCAAGACCTATTGCAATGTTTCGAACTGAACTTGGTGAAAAATTGCGCAACGCCAATAGTACAAGCGGGATGCTTACAGAACTTCCAAGAATCGTAAGCATTGAACTCACCTGAATTGCAAATGTGTTAATATCGACCATGGTACTATTTCACTCCTTAAATCCTATCTCTTCTGAGAGGCGTTTTAGTTCTCGGGCGGGAAAAATGAACAAAATCATACCTGCCATAAGAAACAAATGACTAATTGTAAATGTCAATGCTTGCGACATCATTGCCCTGCCAATCACAAAGGATGTGTGCAACACAACACCAATGCCAATAAGCACGACACTAAGCATGAGCGGGGCAAACACGTTTTGCAACTCTTTAACGCTAATCTGCCATGCATAAAGCAAACTTGCAACCATAATACCTCCTGCAAGCGCATAAAGGCCAACCCACAAATTATTAATTGCAATTATTGCAGCATAGGCCATGATATGTTTTCCTCCCACTAGACACGGGTCAAAACAATAATATAAACCATGTGGTTTTTATCTAAAACCTATTCAAAACTAATGTGAAACGTATAACTTAGATACATTCTCCCCTCTTGTGTCCGTATCAACGGGTTAGTCCTCTTCAAGCTCTTCTAGACGTGAAGCATCGGCAAACTCAGCGCAGTTATCACAGAGCAGACGGATGCTGTTACCATACCCGTCAGCAAAGAGAATGCCGCACGCGCCGCACTCAAAGAGTTCATCCGTTTCAATGCCGGAAATTCCACAAACTGCCATTAGTCTGATTTGAGGGAAACATTTAATATTTAAACTTTACTAGTTTGAAACCACACATGTTAGGAGATTTGTCATCAAGCCTTAAAGACACACTTAAAAAAATAGCTACGCTTGACTTTCTTTCTGACAAAGAATTAAACGAGATTATTCGCGAACTACAGCGCGCCCTTTTGCGCGCAGATGTTTCATTTGAGGTAGTTACTCAACTGTCTCAAACCATCCGCACAAAACTCAGCAAAGATGCCACATCACTTACTAAAAAACAACGCCTTATCACGCTTATTTACGACGAGATTGTCTCATTTATGGGACAAGGCGAGCAGGAGGTCAATGTTACAAAAAAGCCCTATAAAATAATGCTCATTGGACTATTTGGCTCAGGAAAAACAACAACAGCAGGCAAACTCTCTAAAATCTTCAAATCAAAAGGGTACCGCGTTGCTGCAGTATCACTTGACAACTACCGCCCAGCAGCATACGAACAACTCGCACAACTCTCAAAACAGATAAACGTTGACTGTTATGGCACAAAAAACGCAAAAAAACAACTCGCGCCCTGGAAAGATAATGAAAAAGCAATTCTCAACCATGACGTGGTAATTATAGACACTGCAGGACGAGACTCGCTGCATAAAGACTTTCTTGTTGAACTTGAGGAACTCTCTAAAAAAATCAAACCCGACCAAGTCTTTCTCACTATTCCTGCAGAACTCGGACAAGCAGCAAGCGAGCTTACAAAAAACTTCATGAACGCAATACCCATTACTGGAATTATTATTACCAAGCTTGACACAAGCGCAAAAGGCGGTGGCGCGCTCACGTCCTCGTACCTTACCAAAACGCCGGTTGTCTACATTACTGTTGGCGAAAGTGTTACTGATATTGAAGCGTTCAAACCAAAACGGTTTGTCTCACGCCTTCTTGGCATGGGCGACATTGAAACCCTGCTTGAAAAAGTCCAAGAAGAACTGGGCACTGATGATGCTAAAGACTTAAGCAAGAAAATACTGAGCGGAAAATCAAACTTCCTTGACTTTTATGAACAAATCCAGTCTATTAATAAAATGGGCGGATTTTCAAAAATCATGAGCATGATGCCCTCACTTCCCGGTCTTAGTATGGACAATGCCATGTTTAGCGCGTCAAAAGACAAACTTTCAGAGTTTCGCATTATCCTCCAATCCATGACGCGCGAAGAACTTGAAAACCCCCGCCTAATTAACTCCTCACGCATCAAGCGCATAGCGCGCGGCTGCGGGCGCGATGAAAAAGATGTGCGCGAACTCATCAAAAACCATGCGCGCATGAATAAATTTAGCAAAAAACTCAATACCCGACAACTCCAACGCATGATGAAACAATTTGGCGGCGGTGCGCTATGAAATGTGACTTATGCAAAAAAACCATTCAAACAACCGTTCTTGAAAAACTAAACGGAACATATCTTGGGCGTGCAAAGAAGCGAAAAGCAGTTTGCAATGATTGCCAACGCCAAGGACACGAACAACTCGTAAAAAAGCTCAAAATATAATCAAATGCGCAAAAGGAAAAAGCTTTAAAAGCACATGCCTGTTAAGAGTGAGGTAATCATGAAGCCGTCAAAAGGTCTTAAGCGCAGAACGCGCTCAGCATTTCGTCTTAGACGCAGAGATAGAGGTAAGCTTAAGATTTCAGATTTGTTCAAACAGTTTAAAGAACAAGACACGGTTTTAATCGTTCCAAACCCCAGCTATCAACGCTCAATGCCTCACAGACGTATTCACGGCAAAAAAGGCATTATCTCAGGAAAACGCGGAAGAGCCTATCTTGTCCGCGTTTTTGAGGGAAATAAGGAAAAAAAGTTTATAATTGCATCAGCTCACTTGCGAGGTAACTAAAACAATGGGAAGCATCACAATCATACAAAAAGAACCACTCACTATTGCTGAAGTGCAAAACGCGCTTAGCAAACGTGCTGATGCTGAACGCAACTACGAGCAGAAACTCGTATGGGAGCACGTAAGCAAGTTTAAGAAATTAGGAGTCAGAGAAGCGCGAAAACTCGTTGAAGAACTCCAAAAACTCGAACTGCGACGCCTCAAAGACGAACATATCATTCAAATCGTTGACGTGCTGCCAAAAAACCTCAAAGAACTCAAAAGCATATTCGCAACCGCGAAATTCAACCTGCACGAAGATGAGTACAAACAAATCATAGACGTTGTGAAGAATTATGTGTGAAGACGTGAAACAACATGAAACAAACCGAAACGCAAGCAATAGTATTGGATTTTCTTCCTCATGGACATCCCTTCGAGGAACGAAGAATACCAATAGCGCAAGTTGTCGGCTTACAGCATTTTACCATTCTTGAAGTTATTCCTAAAAAAGACGTGTTTCTCAAACCCGGTGATGATGTCTACATTGGGGAAGATAAGCGCGAAAAAATTCACCACGTAAAAGGGCGCGTAAAAATCAAAGACCTCACGAGAACTGCTCAAGCAGAACTCAAAAGCGTGATAGAAGAGGTAGTCACGCGCGACGAGAAAAAATACGTTGATTTTTTCAACAAATCAGGACCAATTAGCACCAGACTCCACCAAGTAGAACTCTTGCCAGGCATTGGCAAAAAACACATGTGGAAAATCATTGAAGAGCGACGCTATGAACCGTTTGAAAGCTTCAAAGACTTGCAAGAACGGGTAGATCTCTTACCTGACCCAAAACAAGCCATTGTCAAACGTATTCTCGAAGAGCTTGATGACCTTGACAAATACAAACTTTTCACCGCATAAACCTCACGCTTGAGTCAAGCAGGAAAAGCAAAAAAAATAAAAGAAACTGAATAAACAACTGCTTGCGCACGTTTATTCAGGAGAGATTAAAACGATTGTGTCTCCGCGCAAGAACAATTTACCCATATTGCGAATAGGCTTATTGTCATCGCTTAATTCTTGCGCTTCTTCAAGAACCGTATTGATATGAATATCAAATGACTTGAGCAAGCCGGAGAATTTTTGTTTATTTTTAAGTTCAATCATGACACGCTTATCGCGTGCCGCGTTGAGTGCGTCTAAAGGTCTATCAGTTGTCATTATTTTTTCACCATAAAACAAAGTGGTTTTGTACTAACCACGCAAAAAACACCAAACCAATATAAGCTTATCGGAATGAAGAAAAACGCGGTTACCTGCGTTTTTTTGCGGTTTTTGAGCAGATATAGTATGCATACCACAGAGGAATGCCCACAACAACTAACCAGATGATAAACGTGTATGATGGATGAAACATACTGCTTGCAATCCAGTGCGGGTTAGTCCAATCAGTAACCGTTCCAATAATGGCAAGCACAACCAAGCCAACACCAACCAGCACGGTTCGCACACGCGTGGCTTTTTGCGCCCAACTTGCAATCCACAAAAGAGTCATACCACCCCACCCAAATGAAGCGGTAACAATAAGCGGCGCAGGAAATAAAGAAGGCACGCTAAAGCGCCAAAAACCAGGAAGCACGCCCCCATTCTCAACAATAAATGAGACAATAAACGTTAACACACCCACTTTCCACACGTGGCGTATTAACACACGAGGCGGTGCTAATAGTATGAATGTGATAAACGGTGCAAGAAAGGTTGCACCATATAATGTGCTATAATACACAAGTGCGCTACTGCGTGTTGGATTAAACATGAGATACGCGTGCAAGAACCACACGGTAATTATTATTACTGCTGATAACAATAATGAAAGCACGCGTGCACGGGGCGTTGAAATGCGGGCGTACACTCGCGTTACAAAAATATGTTCTCCCACAAATAACACATGAACGGGCATACTTTATAACGTTGCTTGAAAGACTCGAAAATGAGCATCCGCTCAATTGTTTTGTTCATGCTGACAAGGCAGAATACAGCCGCGTAAAACTTACTAGCAGAAGAATTGGCACAACCAATAATTCTCACCCAAAACGTTTTTAAAGAACACAGCAATTAGTTTCGAGAGTAATGGTAACCTGGCAAGGTAAGTCAAAACGAAAACCAAGCGGCGGAAAGCTTCGCACCTGGCGCAAGAAACGCAAGTTCGAAATGGGACGTGACGCAGCGCTCACCAAAATCGGCGAGATAAAACAAAAGCTTATTCGCGTGCGCGGCGGCAACAACAAACGCAGGGCTTTAAGCCTGCCCGAAGTCATGTTCTATGATGCTAAGACTAAAAAAATGCAAAAAGCAAAAATGATTAACGTGGAGCAGAATCTTGCAAACCGCCACTACAAACGAGCAAACATTATCACCAAAGGTGCGATTGTCAACACTGATAAAGGCATTATCAAAATCACAAACAGACCGGGACAAGAAGGCATTGCCCAAGGCGTTAAAATCGAGTTTGAAGTTGCTCAAAAAACGCGCTCAAAAAAGGGGTAAACGCGTATTTTAAGCATTTTTAAGAGAAATTCCCGAACCGAAATGTTTAAAAATGATAAGCGGGAAACATTTATAAATTAAGTTTATGCGTGGTGCAAAGTATAATGCAAAGCGATGAATGTCCTGATTGTGGTGGAAAGCTCATCTCAGACGATGTCCGGGGTGAAGTAACCTGTGCAAAGTGCGGTATGGTCGTTGACAAGAATATTCTTGACTATGGTCAGGAGTGGCGTGAATTCAACTGGGACCAATCGCAAAACCGCAGACGAAGCGGAACACCCTCAAGCTTTACTAAATCAGATAAGGGTATGACCACTGAAATTGGTAAAACCTCAGATATTTATTCTCTTTCAAGTGATAAACGAAAACAATTCTTTATCATGCGAAAATGGCAACGACGCATTTCAACACCTATTGAGCGTAACATCAAATTTGCACTCACTGAACTGCGTCGCGTTTCAGCGCAACTCAATCTGCCAAACATTATTACTGAAGAATCAGCACGACTCTACCGCATTGCTGCAGAAAACGGTCTTGTAAGAGGCCGTTCAATGGAAAGCGTTGTTGCTGGAGCAACCTACATTGCGTGCAAGAAATATAATGTTCCTCGAACTCTTAAAGAAATTGCAGATGTATTTCCTCTTGATATTAAAGATGTTGGAAAAACATACCGGTTCATTTGCCGGCAACTTGGCATCAAAATCCTGCCACCAAACCCGCTTGACTACGTGCACCGATTTGCAAACGACTTGGAACTTCCCGCAGAAGTGCAGACCAAAGCAATTGAAATAATCATGGACGCGCAGCACAAAGAAATCACCAGCGGAAAAGGTCCAACAGGCATTGCAGCAGCAGCACTCTACATTGCGTCACTTATTGTTGATGAGAAAAGAACCCAGCGCGAAGTTGCAGATATTGCTGGCGTGACTGAGGTTACGATTCGAAATCGCTACAAAGAGCTTATCAAGAAATTGAACCTTGAAGAGAAGGTCGATAAGCTCCACGCTCTTGAACTTAAAGAGGAAGCAGTATAAGTTTCTTTTTTCCCTTTTTTTATGTTCTCAATGCTTTTTTAATATCAGCAACGCATGCGTTTGTTCGGATACCTTGGGGAGAAAAATGTGTTTTTGACGCGCGAAAACCTTTTTTTTCAAGCTGTGCAATTAACACATCCCGTTTTTTGTTCTTTCCTGTTTTTGAAAACAGATTTGGCAAATGATAAAACCCTGCTGTTTTGATTTGAGCGTCACGTTCAATAGCGTTCCACAATGCAGTCTTGTTCGGGCTCTCAAACGGCGCGTTCTTAAAATATGCCATGAGCGTGTCATCCCAGAGCGGTCCAAGCCAGAGTGGACCCATAACCGTGCCATATGCTTTTTTTCCAGGAATATATACCCCGCGCTCAAGAGTTTTGAAATTGTGCTGGAAGTATCCAATCTGGGAAAGAAGCTCGTTAGAGCGCGTGGCGCCTTGGCGCGCTCCAAAATACACGCGCATATAATCCCTACGTGCATACGAGAAGAGAGGGGTAAGTGCAATATCATACTTTGCAGCAGCAAGAATCACGCTCTTGATAAGTATGCGCACGCCAAGCTCATGACAATACGCAGTCTTTAGTGGAATAGACGCGTACTTTCTCATACACGCTTTTGGATACGAGCCGCATAAGGCAGAGGAATCAGTTGCTGTTATGGCAAGCACACCATTTTTTTTGCGAAGCTTTAAAAGAGCTGATTCAAGAAAGGGCATGGGCGTTCCAAACGGGTCAATATCAATATAATCAAATGAGCCGCGATAGTTTTTTAAAAATCGATTTGCATCATCATTGTGCACCTCAACTGAGACCTTATTTTTCTTCGCGTTTTCTTTTATAAGCGCGCACGCATCAGGATTGATGTCATTGAGCGTCATTACCATGCCCCTTTCTTTTGCAAGGCGAATCCCGCGAACTCCGCTTGCAGCAAGCAGTTCAAGACCGGTCTTAACCTCAAATGCGTCAGTGAAGTAGCGCATGAGCATGACATTAAGGTCGCGGTCAATTGCTTTATCGGGATTATAAAATACATCAAGCTTTTTTGAAATCGTGCCGCTAAATGCATGAAATTCTGCTTTGCCTTCTTTGAATGTTGTTTTTGTACTCATAGGTTACTCAAGAGCGCAACGCATAGCAATAAAAAGCTTATTAATTACAACAGCTCCAAGAATGCAGTAGAAACCATGAATAATTCAGTCAAAAAAATAGCAAAAAAACGCATGCACACCCTGCTTGAACTCGCGCGCGAAGATGAAAAACATGCAAAGCGCTATATTGAACTTGCAGAAAAAATTGGCATGAAAGCACGAGAGAGCATGCCAAAAGAACTTAAGCTCACCTATTGCAAGACCTGCAAAACGCCGTACTCCTCAAAAACGGTTCGCATCAGAATCAATAACAAAAAACTCACCTACCACTGCTTGCTTTGCGACACCACAAAACGCATCCCGCTCACACCAAAAAAAGAGTGATACCACACCAGCCCTCTTTGCTGAAATTTTGCAGTTAGATTCTTATCATGAAAACCTTTATAAAACCCTTGTAGTTTGTAATGTTCGCATGGTAAGCACGTTTGACGTACACCCCACAAGGCTCATTGTAGAAGTGTCAGCTGCACTAAAAAACGTTGATGCAGTCAAAGCACCAGAAACCGTGCGCTTTGTTAAAAGCGGTGCACACGCACAAAGACCACCAGCACATCCTGACTTCTGGTTTATTCGCGCAGCATCAGTGCTTAGAACCATCTACAAGGATGGACCCGTTGGCGTATCAAAACTGCGAACCAAATATGGCGGGCGAAAAAATATGGGTGTTCGCCCAGAAAAGTTCAAGAAAGGCGGAGGCGCAATTATCCGACGTATCCTTGTGCAACTTGAACAAGCAGGACTAGTTAAAAAAGAAGTAAAAGGCAGAGTCATTACACCTGCTGGCGCGTCATTACTTGATAAGAGTGCAGCAAAACTTGCACGAACACAAAAACCCGCACAATAACAAGAACCATGGATTTAGAAGAAATTCGCAAAAAAAAGCTTCAAAGCCTCAAAGAACAGGCAGAACATGAAGAAGCACGAAAAAATGTTCTCGCACAAACCCTCACCCCACAAGCCCGAGAACGACTTAATACCGTGCGCATAGCGCACCCCGAACTCGCACAAACAGTTGAACTCACACTCATCCAAGCCCTTCAATCAGGGCAATTCGCAAAACGCGTTGATGACGAAACACTCAAAGAATTACTCACCGCGCTTAAACCAAAAAAACGAGACTTCATCATACGAAGAAAATAGGAGCAACAATGGCAAGCAATAAAGTACCCGCAAAAAAGAAACGACTCGCAAAAGCAACGAATAGTAATGTTGCCGCACCGTTTTGGGCAGTAATCAGAAAGCTTGGCAAGCGAAGAACGCACCGCTGGAGACTCAACCAACACATGCGAAGACACTGGAGAAGAAACAGCCTCAAAGTGTGATTGACAATGGAAAAACGAATTCATATTATTCCCTTACGAAAAAAAGTTACGAAAACGTCACGACCAAAGCGCTCTAACCGCGCAATCAACGTGATTCGTGAATACGCCTGGAAACACTACCGTACTACTCATGTGATTATTGGCAAACACTTAAACCAGCACGTGTGGGCGCGCGGTGCAAAAAACCCTCCAGGAAAAATCAAAGTTGTTGCAATCAAAGACGCAGACAAGCTCAGTTTGGAACTTGAAGGAAAATACGTTGAAAAACAACCAGAAAAAGTATCAAGTCTCAAAGACAAGCTCACCCTCAAAAAAGCAGACAAAAAAGAAGAAACTCCTAAAGAAGAGAAACCAGCCAAAAAAGAAGAAACCAAGACGCCTGCAGCAAAGAAACTTGCTAAGAAGTAAACACTCTTCTTTTTTATATGTTTAAACCCATTTGTTACTGTTTTGTAAACCTGCGTTTTCTTCCGGGGTCAAGCGTGTCTAATTCTTCAATCAGACTTTTATGCGCTAACGGCGCTTGCGGGGGGATTACCTCAGCACCCTCATAGAGAGCATAGCGCACAAGACGATATCCTCTGATATCTTTTGATACTGGGTCGCGCTCAACTCGGATAGTGTAGGTAGCTAACCCCATCTGATCCATGTACTTTTCAAGCGCCCCTACTGGTATAAAAAACGGGTCAACACACACGTCTTCAAGAATGTCTTTTTTTCCCATACAAGTACCTACCTTGCGTTTTGTTTTAAAAAAACATACGGTTTTATAAACCAACTTCGCATGGGTGAAGACGTATGGAACGCATTGCCTTTAATGGGAACCCAAACATTGGACTGCTTGGTTTTCTTACAAATGAGTTTCTTATTCTTGGTGCAGGCATCACGGTTGATGAAAAACACCTTAAAAAAGCGCTTGGCGTTGACATTTTGCAAACCCGCATTGCGGGCACTGATGTGGTTGGTCTTTTTTTGAATGGCACTGAAAAAAAAGTACTTGTTCCTGACATCCTCTTTGACCACGAGCTTGACGCGCTCAAACAACACCTTACCGTAGAAGTCATCAAAACCAGGCATACTGCGCTTGGAAATAATCTCATTGTCACTCCTCAAAAAATTCTTGCTAACCGGGACATGGAAAAACCAGTTATAACAAAACTTGGAGCAAAACCCTTCTTTTTTGGTGACACACACGTTATTGGCGTGGCAAGCGCTCACAATTCTCAGGCAATGATTGTTACCCCAGACGCAACTGCTCAACACATTGCGTTTCTTGAAAAAGAATTAGGCCTTACCGTTGGCATTGGCACCACTAATTTTGGCAATAAAATGGTTGGCGCAGGCATACTTGTTAATGATACTGGCATGCTTGTTGGCACATCAACCAGCGGTCCGGAATTCATGCGCTTAAAAGAAGTGTTTGATTTCTAAAACACCGGCATGCCTGTGTAAAAGAGCAAGCTTTTAAAAGGCATAGGCTGTTTGAAACAAGCGTTATGACTGACAAAAAACCCGCGCAAAACCTCAGTGAAGAGGACAAACAACAAGCGCTCTACCAAATGCAGCTCATGCAGCAGGAAGCAGAAAAAATTGAGCAGCAAATCATTGAGCTTGAAAAACGCCGCATTGAACTTGATGTTGTTCTTATGAGTCTTGATGAGATTAAAAACCAAAAGAAAAGCGACATACTCGTGCCTGTTGGTTCAGGCGTGTTTGCAGAGGGAACGCTCAAAGAAGCAAAAGGCGTGCTTGTTAATGTTGGCTCAAACATTGTAGTTCGAAAAGACATTGAAGACGCAAAAAAAAGCGTAAAAGAGCAAATTGATGAAATCGAAAACATCAAAGACATGCTCCAAAAAGAATTGCAAGACTTTCTCAAAGGTCTTGGCGACCTCCAGCCTCGTTACTAAACCATGTTTGGAAAACTCAAAAACATCTTCAAAAAATCTGTTACTACTGTTAAGAAAACCATAACTGAAAAAACGCTCACCAAAGATGAGTTTGAAAAAATCTTTTGGGATTTAGAACTTGAACTCATCCAAGCAAACGTTGCACCTCACGTTATTGACCTTCTCAAAAATGAACTTGAAGCACAACTCGTTGATGTCAAACTCAAAAAAAGAACGTTTGAATCAGTGCTCAAAACCAGCCTCAAAAACGTGCTTTCTCAAACAATCCAGACCGCAGACTTTATCAAACACCTCAAAACATTGAGCAAACCCGTCACCATCCTGTTTGTTGGCTTTAATGGCGCAGGAAAAACCACTACCCTCGCAAAAGTTGCCCACCTTCTTAAAAATCACAAGATGAGCTGCGTTCTTGCTGCAGGAGACACGTTTCGGGCAGCAAGCATAGAACAGCTTGAAACTCACGCGCAAAACCTTGGCGTGAGACTGGTCAAACATGATTATGGCGCGGACAGCGCAGCAGTTGCCTTTGACGCGCTCAAACACGCCCAGGCAAAGGGCCTTGATTGCGTGCTTATTGACACGGCTGGGCGAAGCCACCAAAATGTGAACCTTATGAATGAGCTTAAAAAAATCAAACGAGTCATCCAGCCTGACCTCACACTTCTGGTAATTGACAGCCTTACGGGCAGTGATAGTGTGAATCAAGCAAAACTCTTTGATGAAGCGGTTGGTGTTGATGGACTTATTTTGAGCAAAACAGATAGTGATACAAAAGGGGGAACCATTCTTTCAGTAAGCTACCTTCTCTCAAAACCAATCTTTTTTCTCGGAACCGGTCAGTCATATCATGACCTTGAGTCAGCGCACGTTGACCGCCTGGTCTTGGACTTATTTGATTAAACAAAAACCGTTACAAGCACTGCAACAACGTTAAGTGCGGCAAGCGCCAGGCACACTTTCCAAAACGAGATTTTTTTAACAAGACCAGTAAGGGCTTTAATAGTAAATAACCCCACTAAGAATGCAACAAATGCACCAATAACAAGGCCGGGTGTGATGCTAAACCCCTGAAACTGCAAAAAAATGTTAGCCATAAGCACGGCAGGAACGCTCATCATAAAGGATAAACGTAATGCTTCATCAGCTTCAATATTAAACATGAGCAAGGTTGAGAGTGTGATGCCTGAGCGGGAAATGCCCGGAACAAGGGCAAAACCTTGAGCAGCGCCAACAATTGCGGCTTGACGCGCGCTCACGCGCGTTACCGTGCTGTGCTTTTTAAGATGCCATGCGCGTTGCAGGTATGCGGTAAACACCAGTGCAACTGAGATAAGAAGCATTGCATACACTCCAATACCTCCTGAAATAAGACTGAGCGTAGCGTAGGTAAGCAGTCCCGCAACCCCGCTAAAAATGCTGGAAACAAGTAAAAAACGAAAAAGAGGCGAATTTGGTTTTTTAAGCAAACCCATAAAATCATTCCAATAAAAAACGCCAATAGAAAAGAGCGTGCCAATATGCAGAAATAAGGCGAGTTGCACGCTTTGTAAGAGCGTGTCTTTAAATACAACTGAACTAATAAGTGCCAGCATGCCCTCACTTGAAATAGGCAGCCATTCAAACACGCCCTGCACAATGCCCAACACAATTTCTGCAAGAACCATTCTCTTTGAATTCATGCTCTTATACTAGAAAAAGATTTTTATCTCCTAACCCTGTCTGACTCACATGCATGAGCGCAAAAAAGAAAGGACGCACGATTCGTAAAACACTTGAAGACTATGACCTGCTCCAGCCTCTTCTTTTTCTGGGCATTACTGCAGGATTTATCACACTTATCCTGCTCTTACAAATCCCGCTTGCAGGACTCCACACACAGAACCAAACAAACAGGTCAACACTGAACAAAACGCTTTTTAACATAACACTTATTTCTGAACAAAGCTGTACTGATTGCTATGATGTGCGCGCGTTTGCAGACGGGCTTGCACTCAGCACAAATAGCAACTATACCCGTGTTGACGTGTATGACCGCACAAGCGAGCGTGGCAAACAACTTATTGAACGCTATAACATCACACTTGTACCAACCATTATTTTTTCACCGCGTGCCAATCAAAACACCACAAACAGATTGGTGTTACGCCTCAGCACGGTTGAAGATGATGGAAACCTGGTGATGCGCTATCTTAACCCGCCGTACAAGAATCTTACCAGCAACACAGTATTAGCAGGACAACCGAATATTACGTTTATCATCAATCAGGAGTGTTCTGTTTGCTTTACTATTGACCTTTTTATAGACCTCTTTCGCGCATATGGAATCTATAGCCAATACGCATTTGTTCTTTCTCACACAAGCGAGCACGGTAAAGAGATTATTGCGCGCTACAACATTACTGCTATTCCAAGCGTGGTACTAGACTCGCGCGGTGCACATTACACGGCTTTCATGCATGAAGCATGGCCTGAACTTGGCAGTATTGAAACAGACGGAGCCCTTGTGTTTCGCAACGTGAGCGCGGTTGGTAATGGCGCGTACTTTGACCTTGTCTTGAACCAAACCCTGCTCACCTGACACTCAAAAAATAACTTGCAGGCTTAAAATAAGCAATAAAAGCGCGTACACATAATCTTTCACCTTCTCATAGTGGTCATAGTAGAACATGAGAATAAAGCCAAAAAACAAGTAGGGCAATACGAGTTCTCGCATTAAAAAATTAGTGAGCGGCACGTAATTGAAAAGCTCAACACTTAAACTATTAAACGCATCAATAACCGGGTCAACTAAATACCCGAGTGTAAGAAAATGAAGTTCGTGGCGAAAAAAGTACACCACAGCCATGATAAGAGACAATCCCACTTCCTCAAGAAAGAAAAGCGCAAACTGGCCTGCGCCAAAAATGGCAACGCTCTCAGGAGATACTGAGGGGTAAATGCCGGTTTGCAGGTATGCAAAAAAATAGGAAAGATGGCGCAGCATGTTTGGAATGAGCAGGACTAAAAACAATTTCAAGAAATCATGCTTTCTCACCTCAAAATCAAAATAGCGCGTGACCACAGTTCACCTTAGTGCGGCGCGCGTATAATAAATTTTTGGGAAGCACTCATACAAAGGGAAACCAGACTTGCTTTACTACAAGACCAAGCATGATAACAAATGAATACATCACAATCCGTGTTGCAACAAGAATCGTAAGAAAATGTTCGGTATCCATCTTGCTCAAACCCGCAACAAGCGTGAGCGGGTCAAACAAAGAAATGGGAAGCACACCATTAATCCATAACAGCATTTCCCCATAGCGCACCCACATATTCTCAAATCGCTTGAGCGTTTTGCCATCAAGATATCTAAGCACAAAACGTTTGCGAAACACGCGCGCAAGCCAAAAATTAAGATAACCAGCAGCGCTTGTTGCAAGAACGGCAACACCAAGAAACGGGATAATATTGTGCAGCGAGAGCGCGGCAAAACCCGCTACAACAAGCGTTGAGGGAAGAGGCAGCACGGTCCCGCCAAGAAATGCGCTAAGCGCAACTCCAATCATGCCATACGAATTAATCGCGTCTTTACCAATGTTGAGCAGTTCAGGATGATTTGGCAAGTACTTGCTTAAACCATACACTAAACCAATAAGTATGAAAAACACAACAAGCACCATAATGCCGTAATCCTGAAAATAATCAGATTTCTTGCCAAATGCCATGCGCTTCAAGCATTAGGGGAAGGTATATATTTTAAAACTTGCTCACTTGGTAGTGTCATGTATGAAATTGTTCTTGGCAGAACGCTTAGCGACCGCGAACAATTCGGGCAGCGGGGCACTATTCTGCTTGGAAAACACTACGTTAAGATGGGTCAAACCCTCAGTCTTTCAAATCCTGTGCTCCTTGACGTTGTTAAACCACACGTTCTTTTAATTGCTGGAAAGCGAGGCGGCGGAAAAAGCTATACCATGGCAGTCATGGCTGAGGGCATGGCAAAACTTGAAAAAGAGATTTTCAAAAACATCAGCGTTCTCATGTTTGACCCAATGGGCATTTTCTGGACCACAAAATATCCTAACTTTCGCCAGGACGAACTGCTTGGAAAGTGGGATATGAAACCAGAACCCCTTGACAAAATCGTCAAAGTCTATATACCCTATGGTCACTTCAAAGCTTTCAAAGACAAAGGCATCCCGGTTGATGTTGCATATGCAATTTCAGTTGCAACACTCTCAGATCAGGACTGGATTAATGTGTTTAATCTTAATGCAGTAGACCCGGTTGGCGTTCTTATTACTGACGTGATTATTGAACTTAAAGAACGCAAGAAAAAATATGGTTTTGAAGAGATTTTCAAAGCAATCAAAGCATACGCTGAAGCAGACTCAACAACGAAAAACGCGGTTCGAAGCTTGTTTGCTGCAGCCGAGTCATGGGGTCTTTTCAAAAAAGACGGCACACCACTCAATGAACTGGTTAAAGGAGGACAAATCAGTGTGCTTGACCTCTCACCGTACGCGCACACCGCAGGAACCTATAGTATTCGCGCACTTGTGGTTGGTCTTGTTTCAAAACGCATTCTCGAAGAGCGCATGGAAGCGCGGCGCATTGAAGAACTTGCAGAAATTGAGCGTGGCTGGGCGTTTTTTGATGTTGATTACGCGCAAGCTGCTGAAAAAGTCGTGCCTCTTGTATGGGTGTTTATTGATGAAGCACACGAATTCCTGCCTCGCACTGGTATTACCCCTGCAACAAACGCGCTTATCCAAGTTATTCGTGAAGGAAGACAACCGGGCATTTCTATGGTGCTTGCAACCCAGCAACCCGGAAAAATCCATACTGATGTCATGACACAGGCAGATATTCTTATTTCAACGCGTATCACATCCCGTCTTGATATTGAAGGTCTTAATGCAGTAATGCAAAGCTATCTTCCCGGTGCAATTACTAAACTGTTTGAAACGCTTCCTCCTGAGCGGGGCGCTGCGCTTGTGATTGATGACAAACTTGAAAAAATGTATCCAATACAAGTAAGACCGCGCTTTACGTGGCATGGCGGTCATGAAACAAGCGCGCTTAAGGAGAAAAAAGAGTTTCTCAAAAGCAAGTAACAACAAAACAATTATTAACCGAAACGACCACGTTCTAACACATGGTGAGGGTGAGTTTTGTTTTTAACATGCACAATCCAACATGGATTGCATCTCATGCTCACACACCCTGCCTTAATGAAGAAAAAACAAAGCACGCGTTCAAAGAACGTGAACAAAACCACTATCTGCCTTTTCTTACTGCACTTGCGCACACGCTTGAAACAACGCCCTTTAGAGTGGGTCTTTCAATTTCAGGAAGCCTGCTTGAACAAGCATACCGCAATGATTCAACTATTATTCCGCTTCTCTCGCGTATTATTGACACAAAACAAGCAGAACTCATGCGCGAACCCTACCATCACTCATATGCCGCGCTCTATGCAAAGCCTGATGAATTTAGAGCAGAGCTTGCAGAGCACAAACGTATTGTGCATGACCTTCTTGGGACAAACACACTTGGGAGAGTTGTGAAAAACCCTCAATTAGCATACTCAAACGAGATAGCCAGCCGCGTGCGGCGCATTGGAAACTTTGCGTTGCTCTCAGAGCAAGTGCCAAACACGTCACCCTACCAGGTATACTCAACACCGCGCGGACAAAGCACGCTTCTCATGCGTGCAAAAGACTTAAGCAATGACCTCGCATTTGGCTACGCGCATGCCGCGTTTAGCGCAAAAGACTATGCCGCCTGGCTGAGTGCTATTCAAGGGCGCGTTGCTCTTATCTGTGTTGATGCAACAACGTTTACCAAACAAACAAGCACGTTTTTTAATGAACTGCTTGAGGCAAGCAGAAACTATCACAACCTTCTTTTTAGCACGCCAACACGCATCTCACGCATTCACGCGCGCGAACAAATCAGCGTACCCCACACTATTGCATGGGACACTATTCCCACGTTTGAACGCATCGAGCGCATGAAAAACCCGGTGCATCAAAGCAGAAACAGCGCGGCTCTTAGCATGTGGAAAAACGCGCAAGCACACGAAAATCTCATGCAATCACGCGTTGTGGACACGCTTCAAAACCTTGTTGATGCACGATTGTTTGAAGCGCGCGCAAAAACATCAGCACTCTTTTTTGAAAACCATACCCGCTACATTCCTGACTCCACTCTTTTTGAACTCAGCAGAGAAGCATTATTAGGGCAAAACAATTACCACACAGAACAGGAACACACTCTTTTTGAGAACAGTGCGTACTTTCTTTCAAACCTCATGCACGACGAGAAAAACGCTGAACTCATGAGACTTGAAGAAGCAATGCGCTTGTTATTTGGCCAAACTCAGGACGAGTTTAACATGTTTGAAGACAGCAATTCTTTTTTGTTTAGGTAAACAGTGCAAGCAAGCCCGCACGCAGAGATTCACCTTCTAAATGTCCGTCTTCAAGCAGCCTCATCTTATGCGCATATTCTTTATCATGCAACACATCTTCAAACCATGCTGCAAAGTCTCCGCTGTAAAGATGGTGTTCAAGCGAGTCTGCGGGCACTTTTGTAACTGCCAACACAAACGCGTCTTTATTTCTTGCCTGATATGTTGAGTGCCAGAAATAAAATGGCTCAGGTAATGATTGGACTTCACGCACGTGCGACAACGTCAAATGCGCGCTCACACTAACACCTTCAAGTAAGAATAAACCCGTACCCTCCTGTATTTGCGGAGAAAAACCCTGAGCAGCAAGAAGGATAAAATCGTTTGCAAGCACCGTTATGTGGGGGGTGGTAGGTTCAACAAGTAACACGTGCTCCACGCCGTGCGCTTCAAGCACGTGCAGGATGCGGGCAACGCGCGCGTATTGTTGTTCAAACGTGTTTGCGCGCTGTTTCCACACACTAACTGATTCAAGAATACCCTCAGTTTTAACGCTACCCTCTACTAGTGATTTAACTTCGTGAATGTAACCCATAGTCGTTGTTCCCTGCAGGGTAACCTTTTTTTTTGCGTGCGTGAGGCCACACTATTATTCTTCAATAAAGATGCCTAAAAGCTTTTGGAACAATCCTTTTTCTGGCAGGAAATCAACTCCAACAAGGCCTGAAGCAACTTTTTTGAAGTTTTGCGCAGCGCGAGAATTTGGCTTGTAATGCACGATGGGCACTTTTTTCATAACACTTGCGTTCACGCTTGTGTCAAAGGGTACCACACCAACAATTGGATAGTTGAGCATGTATTCCACATCTTTTATGGTAAGCGGCGCGCCTCTTTGATACATGTTTACGACAACGCCAAGAATGTGAACATTCAATTTCTCTGCAAGCTTGATAGTTTTAAGCGCGTCAGTTACTGCCGGTAAATCAGGTGTGGTTACGATAATAACGTCATCACACACTTTAAGCGCGTTAAGCGTTTCATGACCAATACTTGGCGCGGTATCAAGAATGATAAATTCATTATCTGCTTTAAGCTCATTAATTACTGCAGGAAGGTTTGTGCATTCAACAAACATGTCATCAACTGAGAGTGATGCAGGAACTACTTTCATTCCGGACGGGTGCACAACAATGGTCTCAGCAATAGGAACTTCCCCGCGAAGCGCGTTGTTGATGGTTAACGGGTGAAAATGCGCTCCTACGTGGAGGCTTAAGTTTGATGAAGAAACATTTGTGTCAACAACAACCGTCTCACGCTTGAAATTGTGTGCAAGCGTTGCACTTAAATTGACACTTGTTGTTGTTTTACCAACCCCACCCTTTCCTGAGATGATACCAATAACGCGACTCATAAACCCTCTAACCAAAAATCATGCTTTTGTGTTTTATAAGTATTCTTAACCTCAATGAGATAAAAATGGTTTTATAGTACGTGCGCGCTACATAGGTATTATGCGTGTGGGCATTATTGCATGGGAATACCCTCCAAAGCACAGCGGGGGGTTGGGTGTGCATCTTGAAGGTCTTATTTCTGAACTCAAACACTGTGCAGAACTGGTTGTGTTTATGCCTGCTCGAAACGCGCCTAAGACCATTGCTGGTGTTGAGTTAGTTACGTTTGAAAGTGATACTCACAACCATGATTTTATTGCAGATGTGAACCAAAAGATTGTTGATTACGTAAAAACCCATCCCCTTGACATTTTGCACGCGCAGGATTGGGTGAGCTATCACGCGGCTATTTCTGTTAAAAATTTGGGTTTGTGCCCTGTTGTGTGTTCAATTCACTCCACTATTCATGACCGTTCAGGCCGATTTGTGCGCGAAAAAAATCAACACAAAACATTGGAGAAAAAAGGGCTTGACGCTGCTGATGCGGTTATTACCGTAAGCGAATACACAAAAAAACAGCTTGTGCGCGATTTTAGCATTCCCGCACAAAAAATAACGGTTATTCCTAATGCCATACGTCTTGAGGATGTTTCAAAAACAACGAAGAAACGAAAAGACGTGCTTTTTCTTGGGCGTATTACTGAGCAGAAAGGACTTGAATACGTGCTCTACGCGCTTCGCAATTCACCGCACAAACTTATCGTGCTTGGTGATGGGCACTTAGCTGATGCAACACGCTCGTTTGCAAAACTCATTGGCGCGCACGCGGAATTTCGTGGGTTTGTTCGGGAAAAAAAAGTGATTTTTGATGCGCTCAAAAACGCGCGTGCGTTTGTGATGCCTTCAGTGAGCGAGCCGTTTGGCATTGTTGCGCTTGAAGCGTTTGCAGCCAAGTGCCCGGCAATTCTTTCAAAATATTCGGGTGTTTCTGATTTTTTGCAAGACAAGTTGCACGCTCTTATTATTGACCCGCACAAACCGCAAGAAATTATAGATGCGCTTGCATGTCTTGATGATGAACAGTTCGCTTCAAAACTGGCGCATAACGCGTACCACCTTCTTGAAGAAGGCACGTTCTCATGGGAGCGCGTTGCTAAAAAAACGTGTGATGTTTATGCTTCAATTCTTAATATTTGATATTGTTTATCTGCAAATACTTCAATCTCGTACACGCCCGCAACATCAGGTTCAAACGTGATAAAATGAGCGTTTCCCCGCCTGATTACACGCGACTGGGTGCGAAATGAGGCGTAACTGGAATATGAAGAATATGCTGAGTACGGGCCATATACCGAACCGTACACGCTTTCATAATTTGAATACGCATTTTTTGTTTCTGTTTCAATGTCTGGCAGAAAAATGGTGATGTGCTCGTCAGGATGTTTAATTACAATGCTTACTTGCTTTGCATGAAAGCAGGTGACTTCGATGAGTCCAAACTTTTTTGCAATCTCAACATCCATCTATCCTCCCTCTGCATGCCTCTCAGTTACTATAGTTACACGATTCAATTACATAAATAGTTATGCTTTAACAACGATTACCACCGCAAGTAGTAGCCGTGTTATTATTCTTTTGGAGCGTATAAAATAAATAGCTAATGCTTCTGCTAGGTAGCATCATGCCTGAAGAGTTTATTCGCCTGCAACACGGTTATGCGAAAAATGGTTTGTCTGATGAGGTTATTGCTCTTTTTCAAAATATCATTTATTCACATTATCGGGACAATAAACGTGATTTTTTGTGGCGAAAATCACACGACCCGTATCACGTGCTTGTTTCAGAATTCATGCTACAACAAACGCAAACGAGCAGGGTGGAACAAAAGTTTTCTGAGTTTATCACGCGCTTCCCGCACTTTAATGACCTTGCATCAGCATCATTCAAAGAGGTGCTTAGCGCGTGGCAGGGTCTTGGCTACAATCGGCGCGCGCTCATGCTTCACCATCTTGCAAAAAAAGTTGTGCATGACTACAAGGGCATACTTCCAAAAACAAAAGAAGCGCTCATAACGCTGCCCGGTATTGGCGAGTACACGGCTGGTGCAATTTGTGCGTTTGCGTATAATATGCCGGTTACTTTGATTGAGACAAATGTTCGCACCGTGTTTTTGCACTTCTTTTTTCGCAACAGCAGAGGAGTACGTGATGCAGAACTGCTTTTGTTAATTGAAAAAACCGCGGACCGTAATAATTCGCGCGAGTGGTATAATGCGCTTATGGATTATGGTGTCATGCTCAAGCAAAGCATGCCAAACCCGTCGCGCAGAAGCAAGCATCACGCCACGCAATCACGTTTTGAGGGTTCAGACCGTCAAGTGCGCGGAAAAATACTGCGCGAGCTCACACAACACGAATTATCTTTTGATGCGCTTGTAACACGTGTTGATGAACCTCAGGAGCGCATGAAAAAAATCCTCTCACAACTCGCATTTGAGTCACTGATTGTGCAAGAAAACGGTGTTTTTAGGATTGCGTAACCTAAACACTTAAAAGGAAGTCATAAGGTCTTGTTTTTAATTATGACCTCATCCGCAGAATTTCGTGAACTCATCAAGCACGCGCTTGCAGACGTGTGGAAACGCACGCCTATTCAGCCAGCGTATGTGATAAATGGCGAGTACGTGAGTTACTCTGATTTTATTGAGCGAGCGAGCGAAAAGGGTTTTGGTCTTGGCAATTCTGTTCTCATGCTTAACTGGGATTTAGATGAGTCAGAGAGTGATGAAAACGTGGTTGAAAACTTGGTTGAGGACGTTCAAGAAGGTCTTGCTGGTGAGGCAGCGTACGCAAATATTGAGGTGCGCGAAGAGCAGGATAGGCATGTTCTTACTATGGATGTGTATGGTTTTATCCCAAAACAGGTGAGCGTGTGCGGTAAGTATCTTCGCTTGACTAATGATTTGGATGATGTTTTGGACGTGTACGCGCCTTTTTATACGCCAAAAAAGGCAGTGACTCACACGTTTAGAAACAATACGCTTGAAGTCGTGCTCGAGTAAGTGCGTTAGCCGACGATTTTTTTGTACTCTTCGTGTATTTTAGTGTACGTTTCGGGATTGTCTGCAAAGGCTTGATAGAGTTCTGCCCATTGTTGTGCTCGGCTTATCATGGCGTGTGCAAAGTAGGTGAGCTGGTCTTTTGTCATTGTTTCAAGCGTTTCAAGCACATAGATGCCTAGTGAGTTGATGTTTCGACTCCTGCGCGCTTTTTCGCTTCCCATAGTGTGGTCTATCACGCTAAGCAGGGTTTCTACGGGTTCAAGGTCTATGATTTTTTCAAGACGTTTTCCGTTGATTTCTTTGCTTATGCTAATGCGGTTCATAGGGTAGTATCCTCGTGTTTGGGTTTATATCTGTTTGTTTTAAATATCTGCTTGTGTCATGTTGCTTTCGTTTTCAGGCGTAAGCGGGTCTTGTATCATCTTGTAGTGTGCAAGGTATGCGCGTATCGTGTTGTCTGCGGGTTCTTGTGGTTTATTGACATAAGCACGGGGAGCATTGCTGCAGTGTAGTGCAAGCTCTGTGTAGTAGTCCTTTTTGTTCTGGTATAGTCTGTTCATGACCGTTTTTGTTCCACAACCTTTTAAAAGCTTTTACTTATTAGTTTAGCAATATCCATTTGCGCCAACCAACTCACTTTTTGGGGTCGTGGCGTAACCTGGCAGCGTAGCAGGCTCCAGATGAAACATAACTGTTTAGTGCAGGTATGCTGATATCTCAAGATGATGAGCTTTTCTGGAGCAACGCAGCACAAGGGGATACCTGCTGGTCTGGGTTCAAATCCCAGCGACCCCACTCTTATTTTTGGAATCGCTCAAAACGGACACGAGTAATACAGAACGGATAGAATAGTTGAGTCGATAAAATTAATAAAGAGACAGGGTAACCCTATTATTAGAATATGATTAATTCTGTTTTTGACATAATACGCATGAGGCTAAGTGAGAACAAGGTACATTTTAGTGAACATGCTCTTAAGGGAATGGAGTTAAGAACGTTTACAAAAGAAAATATTTTACAGTATCTAGAAAAAAAGCCTGTTGACGTAGAAAAACAAAAAGACAAAGAATCTGGAAAATATAGACTATACTACACATACGAATTGTCTGAAGAAAAAGATTTAATAGTTGTTATGGGAAACAAAACAAATAGGTTAAATATAATCACAGTCTATATTCAAGATAGACGGAGAAGAAAAAATGGCTGAATTTAAGTGGAATGATGGAAAAATTGATTACGACTTTGAAAATGATTCTCTCTTAATCTACTCACCATCACATAGGGGAGAATATGCTAAATCCTATTCTATTGAAGATTTTATAATTGATGTTGATGACCAAAATCAGGTAATTAGTTACGAATTTCTCAACGCAGCAGAACTTTTTGGTGTTCCAAAAAGTGCATTAAATAAAGGTATTCATGTTAAGGGTAAATTCAACATAGAACGGCAAAAAAAGCGGATTAATATTGAGATACAGCTTGTTGTGAAATATAGAAATAAACAATTACAGTCAAATTATGTTAGAGATTTAGTAAGAGACGACCTCAAGAACATTAAATCTTCAAAAGCATCAATAAGTGCAAGTTAATCTCCTTTCTAAGGAAAAAGCCCTGACATTAGACCGTTGTAAAAAGGTAGAAAAGAAAAAAAAGGTAAAGGCTAGAAAGCGGTTCTTAACGATTACTCGTCTTTGTCTTCAAAGTCCGAGTCTTCGCTCTCCTCAGCGTCTTCTTCGATTTCTTCACTTTCTTCTTTCTTATCAAAACGCTTTGGCGCGCTCTCGCCTTTGTGCTTTTGGAAGCAATCCCGGCAATAGACGGGATACTTGTGTGAGCCGTCCTCATTCAAAACAGGTTTGAAAGGGACTTGACACTCTTTGCCACAATCATCACAGGTTGTGTCAAACATTTTTCGTGGACCAAAACTTCTTTGTCCAAATCCACGACCACCTCGTGAACCAAAGCTGCGATTGCCGCCTCGTTCACGATTATCTCTATAATTCATGTTATTTCACGTATATTTTTTTTTCGCCTCAAACAGTGCTCTTTTTTTTGAAAACAAAAAAGCGCGTTATAAGCTTTGAATAATCACGTGGTACACATCCTTTTTAAACCTATCTCCTCTGATTCCCTAAAATTTAAGAGGAAAAAACGCGCATGATTCAACGAAGATGAACGCACTTACAAAATTCAAACCACTTGTAGGAAGAGAGGTTATTTCTCGCATCCTTGAAAAAACAGATACCCTCAAAGACAAACACATCGTGCACGTGAACTCTTCATTTATTGGAGGCGGGGTTGCTGAACTTCTCAATAGTCTTATTCCACTTATGAACCAGATTGGCATCAAAACAGGATGGCGCGTGCTTCAGGGAATGCCTGAATTTTTTGGGGTTACCAAACAAATGCATAACGCGCTTCAAAGCGAACCAGTCACGTTCACCAAAGAACAAAAAAAGGTTTACTACCAGACAAACAAGAACTTCTCAGAATTCACGCACTTAGACCACGACCTTGTATTTGTCCACGACCCCCAACCCGCAGCACTTGTTGATTTTTACACACAACGAAAAAAATGGCTGTTTCGCTGCCACGTAGACCTCTCAAACCCGCACCCCCAAACATGGGCGTATCTTCGAACATTCATCAATAAATATGACCATGCCATAGTGTCTCACAGTTCGTATCTGCGAAAAGACATTATCCCTCCACAGAGCATAATCCACCCTGCAATTGACCCATTTACAAACAAAAACAAAGACATGACCGAAAGCGAAAGTGTGCACACACTCAAAAAATATGGTATTGAGAATGATAAACCAATTATTTCCCAAATTTCACGATTTGACAAATGGAAAGACCCGCTTGGCGTTATTAACGTGTTTGAACACGTGCGAGAAAAAACTGACTGCCAACTTGTCCTGCTTGGAAACCCTGCTATGGATGACCCGCAAGGAGTAGCACTCTTTGAAGACGTGCAAGAACAAGTACGCAGAGCAAAACATGCAAAAGATATTCACCTTATCATGCTCCAAGACAACCTCCTTGTTAATGCACTACAGCGTGCATCAGATGTAGTTTTGCAAAAATCAAAAAAAGAAGGATTTGGACTTGTTGTCTCAGAAGCTCTCTACAAAAAAACACCGGTTGTTGCTTCAAACGTGGGCGGTATTCCTCTTCAACTCATAAGCGGAGCAAACGGGTATTTGATTGAACCCTCTGACGACCGCAGTTTTGCAAAACACACTATTAAACTTCTCAAAGACGAAAAACTTCGCGCGCGCATGGGCGAACATGGAAAAGACCACGTAACAAAGAACTTCCTTATCACACGCCTGCTCTTAGACTGGCTTGATGCCTTCTGCACCCAGTTAAACTAAAACATTAAGTACCCAAAACACCCTAAACGGGAGGGGTATGGCACGCATTAATGTCACTATTGCTGACAAAGACAGTCTAAATGAGTTATACACCAATCTGGGCTCAAGCTATAGTAAGCACAAACTTATCTACACTGACAGTCTGAGCCTTCGTGATTTTGACTTATCATCAAAACAAGCAAGCTATACCATTTCTTCATGGCGCAACGCGTTTTTTGACTGGAAACAAAACGAATCACGAAGCCCAAGCAATCCTACTCAGATTCGTGTACCAAAACACACGCGCCTCTACTTTCTTGCACCTCACTACTACCAAAAACATCGAAAAGATAAAGAAAACTACCTAAACACAAATGGCGTGTTCTTCATTGACCTCACACAGGTAAGCGTGCTCACCCTTGATGAAATCACTGACACTGACGCGCAGGCAAATGGTTTTGAAGACACCCGGGAATTGCAAGGTATTATGATAACGCTTGCAAAAAAACCCACACCCGACACCCTCTACACATTATTCTGGCACGACCCGCACGCCTCAAAAAACGCATTTGAACAAGCACAAAAGCAAAGCGTGAATCTCGAAACATGCGTGCACCAAGAACATTTCTAAAACTAGTTTTTAGCAATCACATAACGTGTATAGTATGGTGCGCTCTGCTGAAACGTACTCTTAGAGCACTGCTCACAAGACCTGCCGATTCCTGCAGCAAACCACCAAGGACAGGTCAGGCGTTCAACACTCCAAGAACACTCTATTCCTACCCGTTTTGTTTAAAGAAATGAACTAAGAGCTTCTCCACACCCTTGTGAATGTTTTGCTTTTGGAATAATCGGGTTAAATGTTTCAATCTCTTTTTGCACGTTCTTATCTGTTCCTACAAATATGAGCGTACCCTCATGTTTTCCTACAAGTCTAAATGCTGACACATCATTTTTAGAATCACCTGCGTACACCACGTCGCGCAGTTTCCACGAGGCGTCTTTACAGTACTGAGTGATTGCTTTTGCTTTTGAAACCTGTTTTGGAATAACTGCAATACCTGATGAGGAGTAGAGCACGCTCACTTCCTGTTGCTCCTCAAGCGCGCGCTTTACACGCAAAAATGTGCGTGCAATAAGCGCAGGGTCATGGTTTGGAAATGCTTTTGGCATAATCATAAACACGTTTTTTCTCTCAGGCACGTGACGAAAGTCCTCAAACACGCCCTGCTTTGCAATTGTTTTTCGCACCTTTTTTTTAGCTACTTCATCAAGTCTGCCAAGCACGATTTTTTGTTTCTTACCCGTAAACAGGTACAGCTCACACCCATTCTCTGAAATAACTGGCCCGTTCAACCCAAATACCTGACGAATCGTAAGCGCGCTTTCTGCTTCTCTTCCAGTTACAAGACCAATAGTGTGGCCTTTTTCTTTTAATTTTGAGAGAACGTGCATTAATTTAGCATTATGGCCGTTACCATCTGTGTCAAGAAGCGTGCCATCAATATCAATTAAGAACAAACGTGCCATAGTAGTATTGTACGTGTATTGGTAGTATTATAGTTTGACGGTTCGCTTCAAGTTTTTCTTGATAGGACCAAAATCAGAAAAGGAAACAAACACGAGCACGTCCTCACCATTGAGCTCACGCAGTTTGTTTGCCATTACCGTGTTTGCTAATGCGCGAACACCGCTTAAAAATCTGTTTTCAGTCATGCCAAGCACATGCGTGCCAACACGTCCGCGAAATGATTTTTGCGTCCACTCTGGATGAGCAACCCGCTTGTCATATGCGCTAACGCGCTTAACAAAGCGGTCAAGAACGCGGTAGACGCGACCTTTTTTTTCAGACTCTTTTGAGAGCACGCGAACACGCTGCTCGTTTCGCAATCCATAAAACACGAGTTCGATATCATTGTCACGGCAATATTTGACAATATCCACAAAGTGTTTTGCGCTCATGCGAATGCGCGAGTCAGATGCGTGAAGACCTGCATGAAATTCACTAATCGAATGCAAAGGCAGAGCAACTTTCTCAGGACTTCTCAGCTTCACACTTTCAAGCAAATATGCTTTGTACACATCATTCTCGTGATACCCAATAATCTTCATTACTCCCTTTAAAAACCAAAATGCAGTGCAGGATTATAAATATATATGAAATAAAAAAAAGAAAGTAAGCACAGAGTTCTTAACTCGCGTATCGTGCTTACAAGTTCTTTATGGAATCAAGAATGAATTTCTTCATTTCATTTGAAGCCTCAAAACCAAGACTTCTTCGATATCTCTTGTTTCCCGCGTTATCTGTAAAACCCTTTGAGAACGTGATGATAGTGTTACCATCCGTTGTTTCTTTCAAAGCGATTTCAAGAAAGTTTCGTGTCCCATACTTTTGTTCAAATTTCTTCAAAGTTTTGAAACTAATCTCACTTGCCTGTTTCTCTTCATTGTTTTCCATGTCAAGCCACCTACGGCCTCAATAGTTGGTTACTAAAAAAACACGAATAATGCTTAAAAAGATTGCCTTAGCAAAAACAATCACAAAAGCCTTTTAACACCTGACTGTTGTAAACTATAGTATGGGGAGCGTGCTTCGAACTGACTATTTTGGTAACTTTGTTCTTATCGCGACCAACCGGAAATTTCGACCAAAACAGTTTGTACGAGAAGACAAACACACATCCGGAAAAACGGTTTTTGCACCAGGAAATGAGCATTTAACCCCTCCTGAAACTGACCGCGAAGAAAAAGCAGGAAAATGGATTATGCGAAGCGTTCCAAACAAATACTCCTTTGTACCAGACGGGCAAACACACGAAGTCATTATTGAAACGCCAAAACAAAACCAGCGATTCTCACAATTCACACCCTCCCACGCGCATGCTGTATTTGCGTTCTATCAAAAACGAATCAAAGCAGTGACAAAACATAATCACGCCTATTTGTTCAAAAACGCGGGCTCTTATGCAGGAGCATCAATACCCCACGAGCACTCACAACTCGTCACACTTGCGCGCCTGCCAAAGGAATTACGCGAACGAAAACGCGTGCTTGATTTTAAAAAAATTAAACAAACAGAAAAAGAATATAGTATCAAAGAAGATGACACCACATTTGCGTATTGTCCGCGCGCCTCCCGCTTCCCGCTTGAAGCATGGATTGTGTGCAAGCGAGAAAAAAGCGCGCTTGCAAACCTTTCTTCTCGCGAGATGCATTCAATTGCAACATGTGCGTTATTAGTCACAAAAAAATTGGACAAAAAACTTAATAAGCCATCACTTAACTTTTTCCACTATGACTGCGCACCAAATTATCACATTCAAATCATTCCTCGCATCACCACTCTTGCAGGAATGGAATTAGGCGCCCGCACGTACATTAATGAAATTGCGCCCGAACAAGCAGTGAGGTTTTATGCAACATGAAGTTTGACTATCTTTTTGAAATCTCAAGTGAAGCTGGACGAAAAGTAGGAGGCATTTACACAGTCCTTCAAAGCAAGAGCACGGAACTCGTTTCGCAACTAGGCAGGAACTACCTTCTGTTTGGCATGTATGACGAGCGCGCAGCAAAAACAGAATTCTCGCCTGACGACCCGCCCGCAGATATTGCAGACGCGTTTGAACAGCTCAAAAACGAGTTTAAGATCCACTGTTCATGGGGTCACTGGTCAAAAGGAAGTAACGCACGCATCGTACTTGTTGAGCCCTGGGAATTTGGCGAAGAAGAGGTGACTATTAATGAAGAAGGAACAAAGCAAAAACGAGTTGCAAGCATTAAAGAATACCTGTGGAATGATTATAAAATTGACTCCTTAAGCATGGGCGCGGACTTTGACACGAACGTGATATGGTCATACGCAACGGGCATTGTTATTAAAAAATTATTAGAACTGCCCCGCTTTCAAAACAAACGCGTTGTTGCACAATTCCATGAATGGATATCGGGCGCAGGATTGTTATACCTTAAATCAAATAACGTGAACGCAGGACTTGTCTTTACCACCCACGCTACTAGCCTTGGACGAGCACTTGCATCGTCAGGCAGAGACCTTGTTTCAGAAGCAGACGCTGCGCTCAAAGAAAACAAGCAAATAGACCAGGGAGAAGCGTACAAGCTCAAGCTTGAAGGACAACACCTGCTTGAAAAAGTAAGCGCAGAACAAGCCCACATATTTACAACCGTAAGCGAAATAACTGCAGTAGAAACGCGCTACGTGCTTGGAAAATCACCAGACCTTATCACGCCAAACGCGCTTAACTTTCGAGGATACGAACCAACATCCATGCTTCTTAAAAAATCCTTTGTAAACCGTGAAAAAATCAAGAAATTCCTGCGCGCCCACTTCCTTCCCTACTACCCGATAAAAACGCATAACTGTCCATTTATTTATATTTCAGGACGCTACGAGGTGAGGGATAAAGGTATTGACACATTCATTGACATGCTTGCACGGCTTAATGAAGAGCTTAAACGAACAAACTATGACCGAAACGTGTTTGCCTTTATTTTTGTTCCTTCAAACGTGCGCGAGCCAAACACTGAACTCTCAAACAACCTGCAGGTTATTGAAGAAGTTGAAGAAGTGCTTGATGACGCGCTTGCCATTCACAAAGATGATTTTACCCAAGACGTCGTAACAAACCAGCAACCAACCTGCACGCTCACAACCATTGTGGGGCGAACAAAAGACTTGCTTCGCAGTCTTGAAAAAAATTGGGACACCCCGCCACTCTCAGTGTTCCAGCTCAACTACGCAAATGACCAAATCATAACCATGCTCCTGCAAAAAGAATTGTTCAATCGCAAGGAAGACAAAGTAAAGGTAATATTCTACCCCACGTACATTCGTGAAACAGACGGCGTACTCAACATGCCCTACTACGAGGTTATTAATGGTATGGATATCGGGGTTTTCCCCTCACGCTACGAACCCTGGGGGCTTACGCCTATTGAAGCAGGAACGTTTCTTAACGTGTCTTTTACCACAGACCACGCGGGATATGGTAGATTCATCCAGAAAAATGCTGACAGAAACCCAGGCATACGCGTGATACCCATGATAAACCGCACGTATCAGGAAATTGTGCACACCCTTGAAAACGAGATAGAGCTCCTTGTCAACATGCCACGAGACAGCCTGCGCCACAATAAAATAGAAGCACGGCGCGTTGCAGAACTCTCTGACTGGAAAGCCCAGATAAAACACTATTTTGACGCATATGAACAAGCAATTGCAAAATTACAAAAACCAGTTTAGAGGCTATGACATTCGCGGTGTCTACCCGACTGGCGTTAATGAAGAACTTGCCCGCCTTATTGGCCACATCTTCTCACGCGTAGGAAAACGCGTCGTGGTAGGTCATGATGTGCGCGAAGGCTCAAAACGCATAGCTGACGCATTTTCGCACGCGGCAGTCCGTTCAGGATGCCGCGTTACTACTATTGGTGAAGTGCCAAACCCGGTTTGCATGTATTATGCACTGCATCATAACATGCATGGTGTTTACATCACTGCTTCGCACAATCCAAAAGCGTATAATGGCATAAAAATTATCACACCCCAAGGCGTTACTGACACTCATGCGCTTGCTCTTCTTGAAAAACACTTAGGAGAACAAAAAATGGGCAGTGGCAGTCTCAAAAAAGATGTGCACGCAATTGAAGAATATCTGCGTTTCGTGCTCAAACAATTCGAGTACCTGCCCGTTAAAGTTGCAGTTGACTGCATGCACGGCATGGCCGGCACTATTATTGAACACTTTGCAAAACGAAGCGGCATGCGCATCACCCTTCTCAATCAGGAGCCTCGCGCAGATTTTGGCGGAAAAACGCCAGAACCAACGCCTGAAAGCGTGCATGACCTTGCTAAAACCGTTGTTGAAGAACACTGCGATTTTGGCGTTGCATTTGATGGAGATGTTGACCGCGCCCTGTTTGTTGACAACAGAGGTAAACCAATTCGCGGCGACCGCATGGGCGTTATTCTTGCAAAGAAATTGTTCAGACAAAACCGGGTTGCAGCAACTATTAACTGTTCAAATGCGATTAAATCCCTTAAAAAAGTAACCATCACGCCTATTGGCAGACCGCACCTTGAACGGCTTATTGCTCAAAAAAAAGCACGGTTTGCATTTGAACTCTCTTCGCACTTCTATTTTGCCACGCACTACCCCTTTTCTGACGGGTTTCTTGCCATGCTCTACACCGCAAAACTCGCACAAAAAACAACACTCTCAAAAGAACGCCTCAAACTCCCTCTTTACTATGACCTGCACGAGACATACCGCTACGCATCATATGAGGAGATGCAGGACGCGTTTGAAGAATTGCGCGCGCAGTACCAGAAAAAATACGCGCGCACTAACACTCTTGATGGCATCAGGGTTGACACAAAAACATCATGGATACTTCTTCGACCATCAAACACTGAGCCGGTGATTCGTCTCACTATTGAAGCAAAAACCTACGCGCGCGCGCAACGTTTACTTCATGCTTTTAATGAGATTAGAAAAAAACTTCAATAACGTTCTCATCGCGCGGCGTAAAGCGCTCGCCATCAAGCGTAACTCCATTTGCAACAATGCGTGTTGCATTAATGCCGCGAAGGTCAAGAACTATATCAAAATCAGGCTGCTTGCTAAAGGCTAACTCCATAACAACACGATTTGCATGACCTTCAAGACGCACATCCATAAATGTGTCATGCAACAATTTATCATGCCGTTTGAGTACGCCTTTTACCATTGCCGGTGAAAGCGTGACCACTTTTTTTGCCAAGTTAGGCTTGATGCCAAACATGAACTCATCAATTGCACGAATAATCAATGCAGAACTCCACAGCTGCAGCGAACACCCTGATGGTTTTTGAGGTTCTCCACTGTAGGTTTCAGAAATGCATCCAATTGCTGCAGTAGACAAGTCCTTGTGAATGCGTCTAAGCATGCTCACAGCATCGCTTACGCGCGACTGTGAGAGAAGAGCGCACACAAGCCAGGCATTAGTCAAACCCCACGCGCTTCCCTGATGATACGCATCAGCAAAAAATCCCTCCTCTTTTTGTGAGAGCGAACGAACACCCCACTCGCCGAGCATGTCTGATTCAAGCATGCGCGAGAGCACCTTGTTTGCGCGGGTTGGCTCAACAAGCCCTAACATAATAGGCACGAGCTGATTTGGTGTTAAACTCGCATTCTCGCTGGTATCTTTAAAATAGCCTTTATCTGCAAGCCAGTACGATTCAATCACGCCAAGCGCTGTTTTTGCGCGCTCATTAAAAAAGTGTGAAAGCTCAGACGAGCCAAGAATGTCATGCAATTCACCCAAGCTTCGCGCTGCACTCACGTAGAGCGCCTGCACTTCAATTGCTTTAGTCCTGCCAAGCGTGTCCATCCACGTTGTGTTCTTTGTGTTAAATGGACGTAAAAACCCCTTTTCATCAAGCGATTCAAACCAGCGAGAAATATGCGCAAGCGCGTTGCTGTGTTCTTTTAGAAACGTAACATCACCGGTGTGTTTTACATACTCTCCTACTGCAAGCACGAGCAAAGGAGTTGCATCAAGACTGTTATAATCCCGTTCACCCGAAAGATATTCCACATTCGGCACGGTTCCGGCAGGAACCTCTGCATTTCCTTTTGCAAGCACGCTCAAATAGTGTTTGAGAATGCGTTTGACAAAATCAAACGCGCCAACATGCAAAAACGCGTTCAAACTCCAAAGCGTATCACGACCCCAATATTGTGAAAACCACGGCAACCCCGCAAACAGGTGAGAATCATGTTTGAGCAGTTCAAGATTAATAGTGCTCCACGCAACAAGTTCTTCGATTTCTGGCGTGATAACTACTTCAAATGAGTCAGAAACATGTTTGAAATGGCGTGAAACTTCCTGAAAACGCTTTTCATAATAATCCCGCAAATCAATAAAACTAACTAACATGTCTTTGAGACCTCGTGTTGTTGCTCCAAAAAAGAAGGGCACTTTCACGCGCTCACCTGCTTTTATGGGCACGTTTACCACATAGTCGCCAGGCATAAACGTTCGCTGTTTGTCTTTGCCGTCAACATACTCGTTAAACACGCCCTGATTTGAAAATGAGACGGTAAAACCTTTTTTCGAACCAAACAACGCGTACCGTTCATTTGAGCTTTTTACACTCACATATTCACCATGCTTTTCAAAAAGCGTTTTATACTCCGTATTGTGCCAGTTTATTTCACGCGCGCGGTGATTAACATGCGCACGCAATACCACTTGCACGTGTATGTCCTTGTTTGAATCATTTTTCAATGAGAGAACTGATACAAGAGCCGGCACTTTTTGCGGAATAAAACAAATCTCTTCAACGTGCAGGCCGCTTATGCCATATGCATGCACTGATTTTGAACCATGATACGAAAAATTAGTTGCGTGCTCAAGCAAGTCAATAGTTTTGCCGTCCACGCGAATCTCATATGAAAATGAATCAAAAACTTTATAGTCACCAACCCACAGGCCATGCCACTTGTTCTCAAATTTCGCGTTTGCCCCGCGATGAAAAAACACGTGCCTGTTTGCAAGAAAATATGTTTCGTCTTTTGGGCGCACGCTCAGTTTCATAACAAATCATTATAAGGCGACACGTATTATAATAATATTATGATAGATGCGCCGCGTCTTATAGTCAATTTCAAGACGTATGAGCACGCAAGCGGAACGCATGCAATTGAACTTGCAAAAAAAATTCTTATTAATAAATGCGTTTTTGTTTGTCCCCAACTTATTGACCTTCCGTTTATCAAAAAACAAGTATTTGCACAACACGTAGACCCAATTACACCTGGACGAAATACCGGATTTATAAGCCCTCAAACGCTCAAACATCATGGCGTGCGCGGCTCACTTATCAATCACTCAGAACACCCCATAAGCCTCACTAATATTAATCATACTATCCGCATTCTAAAAACCCTCTCAATGACCTCAATTGTTTGTTCACCAACAGCCCAGCATGCGCGTAAAGTCTCAAAACTCAAACCTGACTTTGTTGCTTTTGAACCGCCTGAACTTATAGCAGGAGACGTGAGTGTATCACGCGCTCAACCGGATAATATTCTTGCTGCAGTAAAGAACTCGCGCGTGCCCGTTCTTGTTGGCGCCGGGGTAAAAACCAAAAAAGACGTGCGCGCGGCAACAGAGCTCGGCGCATATGGCGTTCTTGTTGCAAGCGGGGTTGTAAACGCAAAAAACCCGACACGTATTGTGCAATCCTTTCTTTCACACCTTCCTTCTGACACAACATAATCTTTATCTATACGGTGCGCGTTAAAACTAAACGGGGAATGGACAAACTTATTCACACTAAACTCACAAAGCTTGAGCTTGAACTCAAACGACTGGGATTTCATGAATTATTTATACGAAATTCGATTGAATCACTTGAAGAGGATGCTTTTGAACTGCTCTCAAGCACGCATGCGGGCGATCATTTGAGAAATTATTTTCGCTTTCTTGAAAACAAAACCAATTTTATCACAACTGAATTCCTGCACAGGCGAAAACGTGAAGTGCACAACCCGCTCTGGGACTCGCGCGTGAATCAAGCACTTGAACAAATTGAACGCGTAGCGCCAACTGAAAAACTTTCAGAATTTGCTAAGCAACTGCTTTCTCAAAGTTTATTGCGCTAACTCAAACTTTTTATAAACGCATTAAAAAGAACAATCACACCAGTGAGCACGAAAAACACGCCTCCCACGCTCACATTTGCAGGAATGTATCCCAGACTTTTTGCAAGCATAGCTGAACCAACAAGAAACATGATTACGCCAAGGGCAAGAGAGAAGCTGACTGTTTTTGCGCGCTTTCTGCTTTTATCCAAATACAGATTGCAAAACATCTCAATTGGATCAAAATTTTTAAGCATATTATATTACAAGCGCGTTTATGTATTAAAACATTATTCTTTACTAAATAATTCGCGCAAACGCGCCCCCACTCCAATTGAAATAAGATAGTCACGAACCGCAACAGGAACAAACTCCTGCCAGGAAGGGTCATTTTGGATGATACGCCGGCGGATTTCTGAACCATTTGCTTTTACCATGCGGGGTATGCGCTCCACATCATGAGAACGATATAATGCGCGAACCACAAATTCATTATTTGAGTACACACTCCCAAAGCGGAGCGCAGAAACAAGCGCGCGCCATTTTGCAAGGTCATGCACGTCATCAATCGGCACTAATTCAAACGGGGTTTGAAACGTTTCTAACGCGCGCATAATCATGTGTCTTCGCTCACTAAGCGTAAACGGATTTGTAATGGTCTGCTCACTATTTGCTGAACCAATCCCGATAATAATGCGCTCATTTTTTTGCGCAATATACTCAAGGGCATGCATGTGCCCTTTATGGAATGGTTGGAATCGACCAATAAACAATGCAGTTACCACACTCCTGTTCTATGCAGGCCGATGATAAGAATGTTATGAACCAAAAATCACTAGTTTTTTAATAAACAAAAAACCAAACAATATCAGGGAGGCAAAGAGCATGGGAAAACTCATTGAATACTACGGAACTGAATGCGTACACTGCAAAGAAATGGAACCGCACATAAAAAAGCTCGAAAAAGAGACAGGGCTTAAAATCACTAAAAAAGAAGTCTGGCACGACGAAAAAAACGCGCGCGAATTTCATGAGAGTGATAAGGGACGCTGTGGCGGCGTACCTTTTTTTTATAATGAGAATACAACAGAATACTTGTGCGGCTCAACAGACTATAAAACGTTCAAAGCATGGGCAACTAAAGGAACAAAACCAAAAAAGAAACCTGCGTTAAAAACAAAAAAATAACGGTACTCTATGAAAACAAAACAGGATGCGTATAGTATTTCATACGCCCCCATATTAGATGCAAAAGGAAATGTAGACCGAGCACGCGAGCCAAAACTCTCGGACAAAAACCTGGAGAGCATGTACGCAACAATGGTGCTGACCCGCGAATTTGACAAAAAAATTCTCGCACTCCAACGACAAGGCAGGATTGGCACGGCAGTAACCGTGACTGGTCAGGAAGCAGCACAAATTGGTGTTGCTCATGCTATGCAAAAAAAAGACTGGCTTGTTCCTTCATTTCGTGAAACTGCTGCATACCTGCAACGCGGACTCCCCCTGCAAAACATACTCCTCTACTATGGCGGTGATGAGCGAGGAAGCATCCCTGCAAAAGGCGAAAAAGACCTGCCAGCATCAATACCTGTTGGAAGCCAGCCCCTCCACGCGGTAGGCATTGCAATGAGCATGCGCATTAAAGGCGAAGCTGGCGCGGTTGTCACGTTCTTTGGTGATGGTGCAACAAGTGAAGGAGAATTCCATGAAGCAATGAATTTTGCCGGTGTTTTCAACGCGCCTGTCGTGTTTGTGTGCCAAAACAATCAGTTTGCTATTTCAACACGGCACCAAAACCAAACTGCTGCAGAATCATATGCGCAAAAAGCAATTGCGTACGGTTTTAAAGGCGTGCACGTGGACGGTAATGATATTCTTGGTGTGTACGCTGCCGCGCGTGAAGCACTTACAAAAGCGCGCAACGGCGGCGGACCAACGCTTATTGAATGCTATACATATCGCCTGGGAGACCACACCACTTCAGATGATGCAACGCGCTACCGCGAAGAAAAAGAACGCAAAGAGTGGGAGAAGCGAGACCCGATTATTCGCTTTAAAGCATACCTTTCAAACAAGGGTGTGTGGAATGCAAAAAAAGAAGCCCAGCTTGCAAAACGCGTTGCAAAAAAAATTGATGACGCGCTTCGCGCATTTGAAAGCACGCCCGCGCCAAGCCCAAAAGACCTATTTGCGTATACCTATAAAGAAATGCCACAAACGCTTAAAGATGAGTATACCTCTGTGTTTGAGAAGTGAAGGTGAGGCGTGCGTGAACCTGGAGGACGCGGTGAATATTCGAGTAATACCCTTACAAACATACGAGCCAGAAATGGTTGTTGCCCTTGACAACGTGCTTCTTGAAGGCATTGAAGCGCAAAAAGCACCGCCAACACTTATTTATTACCGCTGGAAAGGAAAAACTATTTCTCTTTCTTACGCGCAAAGCATTGAGGACGTTCATCTTGATAAAGTACGAGAGCATGGCTACACGCTTGTGCGCATGCCAAGCGGAGGAGATGCAGTATTCCATCATGACACCCATGACTTTTCTTACACGCTTATCATGCCAAAACATGCGCTACCCCTACCCAACTTGAATAATCCTTTGCACGTGTACGAACACTTATGTGCAAAAATCGTAAATGCGCTTGATGAGATTGGCATACCCGCACGTGTTGACCAAAAATCAGGTGTGTATGTAGGCAACACAAAAGTGTGCGGAAACGCAAGCAGACTCACTTCAAAAAGTGTGCTGCTCCAAGGAATTATCCTGCACAAAAAATCAGAAGACTCACGTGTGCACACCATGCTTGACATCATGACCCGTTACTCACAACAAGACTATGCAGAACTGCGAAACCTTCTTTCAGGTCTTGATGCCTACGCACCGCAGGTGAGTGTTAAAACTATTATCACCCACCTCACGCGCTCGCTTACTAATAATGCATACACAATAGGAAGTCTTACAAAAGAGGAACAAACAAAAGCACAAAAACTCTATAACCAGTATAAGCGCAACCCATTGCAAACAAAAGGTTCAAAACTGCGTGGTTTGTGTTGGTTATCACGGAGGGAATAACACACATCACATGACTGAGATGAATATGGTTGAAGCACTCAACCTCGCACTCCGCCAGGAAATGCAAAACAACACGCGCGTTGTCGTGATCGGAGAAGATGTTGGCATTGACGGAGGGGTATTTCGCGTTACTGAAGGACTTCTCAAAACATTTGGAAAAGAACGCGTTATAGACACGCCTCTTGCTGAAGCAGGCATTATTGGAACATCAATTGGCATGGCAATCAACGGACTCTTGCCGGTTGCTGAAATTCAATTCTCAGGATTTATCTATCCTGGCTTCAACCAGCTTATAAGCCACGCATCACGCATGCGCACCCGCTCACGCGGACACTACTCGTGTCCCCTTGTTGTTCGCGCACCATACTCAGGCGGGGTTCGCGCGCTTGAACACCACTCAGAGAGCATGGAAGCACTCTTTGCACACACGCCCGGGCTCAAAGTTGTGATTCCTTCAAACCCCTATGACGCAAAAGGACTGCTTATCAGCGCAATTCGCGACCCTGACCCGGTTATATTTTTAGAACCAAAAAAAGTGTATCGCTCAATCAAACAAGACGTACCAAAAAAAGAATACACCCTAGCCCTTGAACAGGCACATGTTGAAAAAGAAGGCAGTGACATCACGCTTATTGGTTGGGGTGCTATGATGAAACCCCTGCGTGACGTGGTTACACGCCTGGGTGATGTGAATGCTGAACTTATTAATCTTCGAACCATCTCACCGCTTGACACAAAAACAATTATTGACTCAGTTAAGAAAACCGGTCGCTGCGTTGTAGTGCATGAAGCGCCGCGCAGCTTTGGTGTTGGCGCTGAAATCATTGCGCGTATTAATGAAGGCGCATTCAAACAACTTGCGGCACCTGTTGAGCGCGTGACAGGTTTTAGCACGATTTTTCCACTCTACAAACTTGAAGAACACTATCTTCCAAACCCTACACGCATTGTTAAAGCAATAGCGCGCGTTATAAATTATCATGAGGTACACTAATGGTATACGAATTTGCATTTCCTGATGTTGGCGAAGGAATATCTGAAGGAGAAATAATTAAGTGGCACGTCAAAAAAGGCGACACGGTAAAACAAGACCAAACCCTGGTTGAAATCGAAACAGATAAGGCAGTAGTAAATATTCCAAGCCCCACAAAAGGAAAAATAACACGCCTTCACGCAAAAGAGGGCGCCACTCTCAAAGTCGGCGCGTTACTTATTACCATTGATGACGGCAAAAAAGGCAAGACATCACACGCCAAACAAGAGGAAAAAAGCGGTCCTGGCGTTGTTGGCAGCATTGCAGAAGCAAGTAATGAACCAGTGAGCGGAAAATTATTTCTCAGAAAAGAAGGTGCACAAAAAGCACCAAAAACAGTAGTTCAAAAAAAATATGATTTTTATGGATACGTGGAACGAATCCCGCTCAAAGGCATCCAAAAAAGCGTTGCAAAAAACCTCAGTGAAAACCATAAAGTCGCGCCTCTCGTGACCGTCATGGACGAAGCTGACGTGACCACGTTGTGGGATGTGCGCAAAAAAGCAAAAGAACAAGGACTCAAAAAGAACGTGCACGTAACATTTTTGCCGTTTATCATGCGCGCTGTGCTTCTTGCACTCAAAAAACACCCTATTCTTAACAGCGAATTTGACGCAGAGGGCGAGCAAATAATCGTTAAAAAATATTATAATTTTGGCATTGCCGTTGACACTAATGACGGGCTTGTCGTACCCGTAGTAAAAGGCGTTGACCAAAAAAACGTGTTTAGTTTAGCAAAGGAATTAGAAGACCTTGGAAAAAAAGCGCGTGCAAAAAAGCTAAACCTCCAGGACCTGAAAGGAAGCACGTTTAGCATTACAAACTGGGGCAGTTTTGGCGGCACATGGGCCACACCTGTTGTGAACCCTCCTGAAGCAGGGATTCTTGGCATGGGCAGGATTAATGAACGGATTGTTCCTACAAAAGACGGTGTTGGCGTGCGAAAGTTTTTGCCACTCTCAGTTACGTTTGACCATCGCGTCACTGATGGCGCAAACACAGCAAAGTTTATTGAAACACTCAAAACATACTTACAAGACCCAAAAAAACTCAGCTAAAAAAAGTAATTATTAAAAATAACGCGGACTCATCAAACGATTGCGAAGCAGAAATGTTCTTAGCACGTAAAGTGCAATTGCAAACACGCCGCCGCCAAGCCACCACACACCATTGCCCAGAATCAGGCTTGCAGAAAACACGCCAATAAAAAAATACATGAGCGCGCCAGTAATATCATACAAGAATGCAATACCATCAAAACGGGTACCAAATAGTTTATCAACAATCTTGTGCGCAAAGCGACCGCCCCTTCGCGAAACCGGGCGCGGCATTTCTCGTTTCATAATGTTTATTAACTCACTTAGAATTTATATTTCTATGGTTAACGTTCTTGTTAACGGGGTGGGCGTTATTGGTAAGCGCGTTGCGCACGCGGTTCATATTCAAAAAGATATGAAACTCTTTGGCATTGCTGATGCGTTTCCAACATCAGCGCTGCGAACAAACACGCAAAAAGGCGCGCCACTCTATGGTGTTAACGTGTATGCAAGTAATGCGGACTTTGTTAAAAATTTTTCAGAAGGAACCTATCCTATACAAGGAACACTCGAAGACGCGCTTAAAACCGGTAAGGTTGATGTAGTTGTTGATTGCACGCCAAAAGGTGTTGACGCAAAAAACAAACCGCTCTATGAACGGTATGGTGTGAAAGTGATTTTTCAAGGAGGCGCGAACGCGAATATTGCGCATACGAGTTTCAACGCGTTTGCAAATTATAACGAAGCAAAAACAAAACAATTCGTGCGTGTAGTCAGCTGCAACACAACATCAATTATCAGAACACTTTACACACTGAGCAAAAAAGCAGATATCAAAGAAGTACACGTTTCGCTTGTTCGCAGAGGAACTGACCCCTGGGATGCGCGAGAAGGACCAATGAACGCGATTGTTCCTGTGCCCTACATACCCTCACATCATGGTCCTGACGTGAACACGGTTCTCAAAAACATTAAAATCACAACCATGGCAGTAAAAGTGCCCACAACACTTGCACACGTGCACATGGTGCATGCAAAAATCAAAACACCACTTTCACGCGAACAATTAGTTACTGCATTTATGGCAACGCCACGTGTTGCAGTTCTCAAAGCCGCGCACGGCTTTGATTCAACTGCGTCTGTTCACGAACGCTATCGGGACTTGCTTCGACCGCGCTATGACATGCCTGAAGTTGTTATATGGGATGAAACCATTAGCGTTCAGGGAAAAGACGTGCACTGGATGCACATGGTTCACTCAGAGAGCATTGTGATTCCAGAAAACATTGATGCCATACGGGCAATGACAGGGCTTGAGTCAAGCGCGAAAAAAAGTGTTGAAAAAACTGATGCTTCATTCAAATACACTGCGTTTGGGTAATTTAGAGGGAATTAACTGCAAACAGGGGATTCGCAGAAAAAAAAACATAACGAGAAGCGTTTGAGGGCGGCTATGCCCTCTCACAATTCCGTTTGTTTTTGTTATTTATTTTTTAAAAGAAGCGGTGCAATGCGCTCAAGCTTTGCACGCGTTTCTTTACCTGATTTCATATCCCGAATTGTTGCAATTCCTTTTTCAATCTCTTTTGGACCAAGCACAATAATGAAGGGTATTTGTTTTTTGTCCGCGTACGCGATTTGTTTTTTCAAATTCTTAGAAACAACATCAGTCTCCACGTTAAGACCTGCATCACGAAGCTGCACGCTAAGCATAATCGCATTCTCTAACGCGCTTTCATTTACTGCGCACACGAACACGTCAGTCACGCTTTCAACTTCTTTAACCATGCCTGCAATTTTAAGCACATCAACAATTCTGCTCACGCCAAATGAGAACCCAACAGCAGGAATTTTTTGTCCAAGAAATAAACCAATCATGTTATCATACCGGCCACCAGAGCCAACGCTTCCCAATCCTGCGTCAGATATTTCAACTTCAAAAACAGGACCGGTGTAATAATCAAGACCGCGAGCAATGCTCAAATCCAATTGCACGTTTTTTCCAATGCCATACGCGTTTACAAAACGCATGAGTCGCGAGAGCTCTTGAAACCCCTCTTCATTGACAAATTCTTTTTCAAGACGTGCAAGAACACTCTCCGCGTTTCCGCGAAGCCCTGTGTAATCAAGAAGTTTTTTTGCCGTACGCTCATCTATACCTAAACCGATTAGCTCAAAGAGCACGCCTTTTTTCCCGATTTTTTCAAGCTTGTCAATAGCCCGAAACGCGTCAAGTGATTTTTTAGGATTAAGACCTGCCTTAGTCATACAGGCGTTTAAGAGTTTGCGGTCATTTATGCGAATCACAAATTCTTTAAAGCCAAGCAAGCGAATGGCACGCGCTACTGCGGCAAGCAATTCTGCTTCAGCCCGCATTGACTCGCTTCCTACGGTGTCAATATCAAATTGGTAGAATTCACGATATCGTCCGGTCTTAATATCTTCATATCGCCACGCGCGGTCATACTGGTAGCGTTTGAACGGCGTGACAAAATGAGGATTCATTGCAATGTAGCGCGCAAGAGGAACGGTCTGGTCGTATTTAAGCCCTAAATGTCTGCCTGCAATCTTGAAGTTGTATGTTTCTTTTTTTATTGCATCCCCGCCAGCGCCCTTAGCTGAGAGAACATCAAAGTTTTCAAGCGCGGGCGTGCCAAGCGGCACAAATCCGTACGCGAGAAATGCCTGTTTAATGGTGTCAACAACGCGTTCTTGCACGAGCATTTCTTGCGGGCCACGGTCTTTTGTGCCCTTCACGTTTTCAACAGTCATATCTCTAGTCATGGTATATCATCTTTATTAATTATTGCACAAAACCCTCTTCTTGCTCTCACAAGAGATGGTTGAAGGGCCCGAGCCGGGAATCGAACCCGGTTCCCCACGGCCACAGCGTGGGATACTAACCCGTATACGACTCGGGCCATAAGTGAAGACAAACACCCAACAGGGGAGAACGGTTCGCCGTATTAACATTAGCAAAAACGTTGCAGTTAATGAAGGCAATCACGTGTCATTACTCAATAACCCATTTATTCACACTTTTTAAATGTTTGTATCAGTCACGTTTTTATACTTCCCGCGCCTGAGTGAGTAGTATGCTTGGCAGTACAATTCGGGTATTCCAACCCTGGCTTGTCTCATTCCCGTTTTTTCCAGCAACCTTGCTTTTTGTCGTGCTCCTTGCGTTTTTAATTTGGGCGTGGGCACTTGCTGACGTGCTTCGCTCACACCTGCGCGCAGAAGAAAAAATGTTGTGGTTTGCTATTATCATTATTTTGTCTGTACTTGGCGTACTCGCCTACGTGCTCCTTGCTGACCGGAAAAAAAAGCGAAAACGCCTCTTTTTTTGGAAAAATAAACCCTTATACCGCAGCAAAAAAGACCGCTATCTTGCAGGTATTGCCGGCGGCATGGCAAAACGCTTCAAGCTCGACCCCCTGCTTGTTCGCATTCTCTGGCTTGCACTCACGCTGGTAAACCCTCCAGCAGGCATTATGGGTTATGTAATTGCATGGGCTGTGCTGCCAGAAAAATAAACACGGTTTTTAGAGCACACCTTGTTTTTGCAAATACTTAAAAAAATCAAGCAAGCCCCGTGTATACTTGTACTGCGAAACAAAACCATTATTGTCTTGCGCGCTTACGCGCTCTTTGAGCGCTTCTCCTGCGTTGCTTGGACAACCCATAAAATCAGATTTTTCAAGCATGCTCCAATCCTGGAGGGTATCGCCAAAACTTGCAACTGGTTTTTTAGCAAGATGCATAAGATTTCCTTTTTCAATGTGAGGAAGCACAAATTCAACACCGCAATAAAGGTCGTAGGCTTTTACGTGATGCAAAGGGTAGTGCGGCGTGAATAAGTCTTCAAGCTCATGATTAAGGTCATGGTCAAATACAAGTGTGCCATTCTCAACTTTTCGCGTGAACAAAATCATGTTATATTTGCGGTCAGTCTCAACAAATACAATATCTTCATGCTCTGCATACTTTTTTGCTATATGGCCGGGCTTTTTGAACACTAAGGAAATGTTTTCTCCAGTCACATAATTAATCTTATGCTCGTCGAGCAAGGAAAAAAGCATGGTTGAGTCAAAACCCTGATGAAAACTTTTTGACTCACCGGTTTGCGGGTAAAACACATATGCCCCGCGTTCGGCAACGATGTGGCCATTTAAGTTGAACGGTTCATACCATTCTAGAATAGAATGAAGAGAACGATTAGAATTAAGATGTATTTCAACACCCTGTTTCATCATGCGGCTAAACGCACTATTAATAGTAGGAAAGGGTATGGTCAACGTGTTTGCGCCTGACACAAGACAGCCATCAATATCTAGAACAAGACTGCGTAACGATTCCATAAACAAGACATAGATGGCTTTGCGCTTTTAATGATTATGCGCATAAAGAAGTGCTTTATGCTTTGCAAAACTCAGGGCTTTTTCAACATCATGCGAGAAAAAATCACAAAAACGCTGCACATCATCAACATACCCGTTCAAGCCATAGCTGTTGACAACGCGGGCATCGCAGTACACAAACACGTTACCACGCCCCTGAAACGCGCGCAATTTTGCCGTGTCCTCAACCCATACCTGCAGGCCGGTGAGGGTAAATACGTGTGCAACACCAATACGGAAAAGAAATTCGCTCAGTTCTGCGCGTGTTTTTAATGGCATGCTTAGTTGCAACGGATTGGGCATGCGCCATGCGCTTGCAAGCGAAAACAACACTTTTTTTGGCTTAGTTATGTGAGTAGCATTCTTTTTTTCTTTTCGAGCAAGACCTTGTGCAATAAGTTCGTAGAGCACTTCATGCACGTATTGACGTGAACAACCCGCACGCAACGCTATATCTGATTGGCGCGTCATGCCAAGCAGTGCATGCTTTTTGACAAACCATGACAGGGGAATAGTCATTGTGTTTGTGAAAATGATGAAACCCTATTTAAAATTTGTCAAGTATTTGCTTGATTATTTAAAAAGCAGGGTATAGCACTATGAGAGCGCAGATTCTTGCAAAACTCAATGAATTAGCTACCCTTGGCGTGCATACCATTCTTATTGGTGAGTATGGCAGTGGCAAAAGTCATGTGCTGCAACGCGTTAAAGGCGCGTATTGTCCAACACCAAACCTAGGCGTGCATGAATTATCTGTTGCATCAGGCATTCGCGGTTCACTGAGCGCGCAGCTTGACTGTTTGCTTAAAAAAGATGCAATGGTGTTTGTTATTGATAACTTTCATGAACTCACCCCCTCAAAGAAGGAACTTATCACCACACTTGCACACACCCATACTATTATTGCAGCAGCACGTTTTGTGCCTGAGGGTTTTAAACACTGGCACACTATGCGTCTTATTCCTTTGAACGTGCGCGAGTGCGCGGACCTGCTCAAAGACTACGTGCTTGATGCGAGTGTAAAACAAACCCTTGTTCGTAAAGCAAAAGGCAACCCCGGAAAGCTCGTGCACATGGCACGCATGCATGAATCACTTGGATATCATAGACACGGTCGCAAAACGCGCGTGTTGTTTGACCTTTCTCAAGTGACAAACTACGCACTCTCACTGCGTTACGTGTTCATGTTTTCGCATCAGTGGGAACTGTACGCACTCGTCTCTTTTTTTGCCTATGCACTTATTGGTTTTAGAAGACGCTCACGCTACCGCAAATAACTAACTTCTTGTTTTTTTATTCTTTTTTTGTTATAATAAAGATTTATAAAGCACATGCGAGCTTCAACATACGCGTACCTATGAAGAAGTATTTCACAAAAAAAGATTATATCACTGGTCTTGTGTGTTCTCGTTCGCTTTGGGCACGCTACCACGCGCCAGAACACCTACAAACCAGCAGCAGTATGCACTACGCAGCAGAAGCAGGCATTACTGTTGGGCGCCTTGCAAAAAAGTTGTTTGCGCACGGGATTGACTTAGAGCCACTCTCGTTCACTGAAAATCTGGCAAAATCAAAAGAGTACAAAAACGCGCGAAAAACTCTTTTTGAAGCAGCATTCACCTACCAGTCGTGTTATGCGCGTGCTGATGTGCTTATCCCTGTAGAAGACAAGTTATGGGATATTGTTGAAGTCAAATCAGCAAGCAACCTTAAAGATGATTTTCTCCACGACCTTGCGTTTCAAAAATATTGTTATGAGGGCGCAGGATTACTGATTCGAAAATGTTTTGTGCTTTACATTAACAATGAATACGTGCGCAAAGGCACGCTTGATTTAGAAGCGCTTCTCAAAAAAGAAGATGTTACTAAAAAAGTCATGCTCAAAAGCGAGAACATTGCGCAAAAAATTGCGCGCATGCAAGAACTTATCACCTATGATACGGTTAACGACATTGCTCCCCGTGAATGCATGCAGCCTTCAGCGTGTCTTGCGCCTGTTCTGTGTTGGGGCGTGCTTGAAAAAAATAATGTATTTGAGCTTGCACGAGCCGGTGCAAAAGCGCGGCGCTTCTATGATGAAGGAGTGATGCGCATACAGGATATTCCTGACCATTTCCCTCTTAGCGCGTATCAGGAAATTCAGATGCGTGCAACAAAACAAGGACGCGAACACCTTAACGTGCCTGAACTCAAAACGTTCATGGACCCGCTTACGTACCCGCTCTACTTTCTTGATTTTGAATCGTTCTCAACAGCAATCCCCCTCTATGACGGAACACGACCATTCCAGCACATTCCATTCCAGTTTTCACTTCACATCATACCCGCGCCCGGAGCAGAAGCAGAGCATATTTCATTTCTTGCTAAAGATGCACGCGATCCGCGAGAAGCATTTGCGCGCGCGCTTAGTCAGGCTGTTGGCACATCAGGAAGCATAGTTGTGTATAATGAAACCTATGAGAAAGGTCGTTTAAAAGAATTAAAAGAAGCATTTCCCCCTTACAAACCAGTAATTGAACCAATTCTCTCTCGTATTATTGATTTAGAATTTCCCTTTAGAAAATTCCACTATTACCACCCCTCCCAACAGGGAAGAAGCTCGATTAAAAAAGTGCTCCCAACACTCACAAAAAAAAGTTATGACGCGCTTGCTATTGCACAAGGACTTGATGCAAGTAATGAATTTGTGCGCGCAGTGCATCATGATACGCCAAAAGAAGAACAAGAAACTATTTTCTCCCAGCTAGAAGCATACTGCGCGCTTGACACGCACGCAATGATTGACCTTCTTTTTGCCTTGCAGAAAAAAATAAGTGCTCACGAATAAAGGCTTATTAACGCAGGACGCTCAAATGATTGGCATGGACGTCTTTGGTAAACTACTTCTCGTGCGCGTTGACCTTAATGCAGCGCTCTTAAACAAAAAAATCATTGTATCAAAACGATTCAAAGCACACGCAAACACGATTAAAGACTTGCAAAAAAAAGGTGCGAGAATCGTGCTTCTTGCACATCAGGGAAGAAAGGGCGGCACTGACTTTATTTCCCTTACCCAACATGCCCGCGCACTCTCAAAACTAACGGGAACGCGTGTCACCTACGTTGATGACTTGTACGGGAAAAAAGCGCAACGCGCAATTAATTCATTACAAAATGGCCAGGCCATACTTCTTAAAAACACACGGACTATGAGCAATGAAACAAAAGAAGGGCAGGATTTTTCAAAAACGCGCTTTGTACAAACCCTCTCAAAATATGCTGATGCATTCGTGCTTGACGCATTTAGCGTAGCACACCGCGCTCATGCAAGCGTTGTTGGATTTGTTGGAGTTATTCCCTGCTTTCAGGGGCCGAATGTATGGCGCGAAATTGAAGCCTTAGAGAAACTTAAAAAACCGCAAAAACCGTTTGTCATGATTTTGAGTGGTGCAAAAAGCGATGAACTTGTTGATGTCATGCACGCACTTGGCAAGAATGCTGATGCGGTCATTCTCTGCGGGGTCATGGGTGAATTGTACTGGAAGAAAAAAGGCATTGTGTTTGGCAAAAAAGATGCGTTTCTCGAAGCGTATGACCTTAAAGAATTGCAGCTTTCAAAAAAGATTATCATGCCAAAAGACTTTGTGCTCGAAGACACGCGCGTTGTGCGCGTAGAAAACCTGCCGGTTGAACAAAACACCATGGATGTAGGGCCGCTTACAATTGCAGATATTAAAGCGCAGATTGCGCGCGCAAAAACGGTTCTTATGAAAGGACCGCTTGGCTTTACTGAAAAAGGTTTTGTGCGTGCAACAAAACAAACACTTCAGGCGCTCAAAGCATCACCAGCAACAAGCATTATTGGCGGCGGACACCTTACTACTGCACTTGAAGAATGCGGATTTTTGGATAGTGATTTTACTCACGTAAGTTTAGGAGGCGGTTCGCTTGTGAAATACCTTTCAGATAAATCGCTTCCCGGGGTTGTGCGTATTCCAAGCAAGCTTTAAAAGTAATAACTTCTCGTTAGTATAGTATGGAGAATATAGTCTATTACGTTCCGTACGTGATTGGTATTATCTTCATGCTAGCAATTATAGCGCACGTTGCCAAGCGAAAACGCCCGCTTCGCCAGCCGGCAGATATTTTGTATTTATCCGCTATTGGCTTACTTATTTTCTGGCAACTCATTGACATAGCAAAAATTATGAACACGTCATTTATTCTTGCAGACACGCTTATGATGATGAGAAACTTGGTTATAACACTTGTACTGGTTTTTGTGTACTTATTTACCATTGAACTCAAGCGTGAACTTAATGTTATGGATGTTGTGCTTGTGTTTCCTATTCTTCTTTTCACTATCTACTATTCGTTTCAACTCCCTTGGATGAAAGCGTTTGAGTTTGGCATTATCACGTTTTATGTTCACGCTACTGAGTTTTTCTACTGGCTTTCAATTATTATTCTCATGGGATTGTTCTCAGTCAAAACCCTTGCCGTACTCTATCAATGGTTTAGCAACAAACACATTCGCTACCGCGTGGTTAACCTCGCTACTATGATTCTTGTTTCAGTTCTTATTGCAATCATTGCAGACTGGGTGGTGTACCCGTATTTTGTCAAAATCCCGCTGGGCTCAGCGTTTGTAAGTATTATCGTGTTTGCTTCATACGTGCTTGACCAGCGCATGGATGCGTGTGAAAAACGAAAACAGCCAAAACTAACCTTCAAACGAGACCGCTATCCTGAAAAAGTTGCTGCAGAACGAATCTGCTCATTCTTGTAGAGAAACAATCTTTAAGAGTATTGAGTTTGTGTGATTATGCTATGCCTCGCGTTCTACGAGTTGACTGCTACAACCAGGAATATTCTCTTGAGAACACGAAAACGCTTACCCCCGCGCGCTTTGGCGTACAAGAACACACCGCGCACAAAACACATAAGTACCACTGGCTTGACGAGCGCGGCATAGTAACACTGGGTGTTGGGCCTTTGAGCGGGACAAACATCACGCAAGCACAAGATGCAGTGTTCACCATTAAAGAACCGTCAACAAACAAACTTATTGCAACACCGCTTCCTGATTTTTCGCGCGCACTTCGCTCTGCCCATATTGACTATGTTCTGTTTGAGAAAAAAAGCCCGCGTCCTCTAGTAATTGGTGCATGCTTTAACGGCGAGCTCCACCTCACCTTCAAACAATTTAGCGATGCGTGGATTGAGCACACGCAAAAAAAAGATGTTACCAATGCACGCACAAGAGTTGCCCGCTTTTTCAAACCGTTCTATAAAGGTTGCAACACAGTGCAGGGATTTACAAGCGGCAGCGGCGCAAAAACTGGATATGGCAGCGTGGCAAGCACGCAGCACACAAAAAGAGGCGGTGTTGGTTCTGTTCTCAAGCACGCGCACAATGTGTTTGGTTTTTTTAGCGGTGGCGACTTTGTTGATGAAATATTTGATGAGCTTACTATTAATCGCGTTTATCAGGCAACACAGGGATTTCTTGCACATAATTATCCTCAACTTACGCGCGGGCTGGAGCCTGCGTATGCATTTAATAATGCCTATCAAAAAACTCCCCATCACCTGGAGGCGCTTTGCTCTGATATAAGTTCGTTTGGTGCGTACACGGGATTATGTACTAAAGAAGCAGAATCTCGTGTTCTTGCCCGGATTAATGAGTGCGCGCTTGACGCCGTGACTGTTCAGCATATCCTTGGCGGTGTAATGCATGCGTACGCGCATAACATGCTCTCACGAGAAGAGTTTGTGCGTGCAGATGTGAACATGAATGCAGAAGAATACGCAAAAAATCCCTACTATTACGCAAACGAGCACGCACGCCTTTATGTGCACGTGATTAATGCAATTGAGCAACAAACGCGTCATGGCCGCATCCTTTCATTGCCCTATAACCATGTCAGAAAAGAAGTTGCCCGCGCATTTGGAATACGCGTGCAATCATACTTTAAGAACTTGCCCTCAACCCCGTTTTATGATATTATGCGTGCTGAAGGCGGATTGTCAGCAGGGCATAACATGCCTGCAAATACGTTTTCAGAACTGGTTGGAATGAAAGTGTTTCGAAAAATTGATTTTGTTGAACATGCAGTTAAAACACGCGAACTTTTTAGTGCATACAATCAAAAAAGCGTGTGATACGGGGTTTATGCTGTTTCTTTTTTAACCGCATCTTTGGCTTCTCTTAGTAGGTTATTCATTGCGCGTCCGTAATTATGATACGCTGATTTTGGCGTGTCATAATGCGAGAAATATTTGTGCACGTCCCCTTCATTCCACCACTTGTCGCACATGTAATACAAATTATCGCTTGTCTGCAAATGCCGCCATTGCGAGATGAGTTTTGCATTTTTTGTTTGCAAAATCTGCTTTTCCATACCCTGCACTCGTTTAAAAGATTGTGCCTGCATGTTGTTACCAAGCCACGCACTCACATCGCGTTCCATATCAGCCCATGATATTGCCCAATGCAAGGGAAGCTCTGCAACTGGCTCATGTTTAGTAACGGCTTCAGTTGGTGTGAGAAATTGCGTGTGAGGATTGCGGTCAACAAAGTAGGGCAGGGCTTTGAGAAAATGAAAGATGTTGCTCTCTTGCCAGTGGTGTTCGCCAAATGTTTCATAATCCAAGTACACGTTTACCACTTGGCCTGGGTTCACGCCCAACCAGTGCGAAAACTTTTCAGCAGTAAGAGGCCACTCTTCCCACCATTTACTGCTAAAGCGATAGCCAATATCATCGCTTAAGCGATAATTTCGCAAGAGCACTTTAATTTTTGAGTCTGGTGTTTTGTACACGTAATTTGGCGAGCGCCATTCCAATATTTTTTCAGTTCCCTCACTAAAAATTCCCTTAAATCCCAGTTTTTCAGCTTCTCGCGCAGTAGGATTATCAAGAATGAGTTCAGTGTTTCGCATCACTTTGCCAATTGCTTTTGGGCTAAGAAATGATTTGATTGCATCACGATGCATGCGCACTTGCTCGCGAAATTCATCTTTATCAGGATAAATTGATGCAAGGGAATGATAGTAGGTTTCTCCAAGAACTTCAACTTGTCCGGTTTGTGCGATTCTCTGAAATGATTCAAGCACGTCAGGTCGTTGGCGTTCACACTCTTCAAGAAAAACGCCGCTAATTGACATGCCCATTTTAAAAGATTTTAAATCAGAAAGCACCTCAAGAAGAATCGCGTTTGTGCGCAAGTACGATTTTTCTGCACACCGGTCAAGCACAATCTTATTGAGACCCTCATCAAAAAGGTGTCCTGACTGATAGTTTTTAACAATTCTTCGCGGCTGGTGAACATGAAGGTTAAATGTTACATCAGGCATAACGACAGTTAAATGCTCGGTACATTATAAACGTTATTGCATTTGGATGGGTGATTGCGGGCTTTTAGATTTTTGAAAAAAAATATTCAAACACGCGTGCTTAATAGCAGGATTAATAAACCGGCATTGCACAAATAAATGCTATGGATATTGGGGAGAAAACGCGCCTCTCACGGCTTGTAAAAAACAATCGCTCACTTTTTCTTGCTATGGACCAAGGAATTGAACACGGACCTCGCGATTTTAATGCACAAAACATTGACCCTGACTACGTGCTCAAAATTGCAACAAAAGGGTACACGGGAATTATTCTTCACAAAGGCGTGGTGCTCAAATATTTTGAAGAGTATGCAGGAAAAGTTCCACTCATTCTCAAGCTCAACGGAAAAACCAGCATTCCCGCAGATGATAAAGATATTATGTCATCACAAATCACCAGCGTTAAAGATGCAGTCAGGCTTGGCGCGGACGCGGTTGGCTTTACTATTTATGTGGGTGTGGAAGAAGAACCGCTCATGCTCAAACAGTTTGGTCAAGCTGAGGAGGAAGCGCGCGATTATGGTCTTCCCATTATTGCATGGATGTATCCGCGCGCAAAAAACAAGAGCAATCCTAAAGTGATTCGCTACGCTGCACGCCTGGGCATGGAGATTGGAGCAGACATGGTCAAAATTCATTACCCTACCTTAAGCGGACTTAGCAGCGTGACACGGGTTGCGCCGCATACGCGCGTGCTCTTTGCTGGCGGAGAAAAAAAGAGCGACCAGCATGTTCTTGCTATGGCACGAGCTGTTGTTGATGCCGGCGCAGGAGGCATGGCAATTGGCAGAAATGTGTGGCAGCACAAGACTCCTGATAAGATAAGCAGGGCATTGCAAGCGATTATATTCAAAGATAAAAGCGTTGAAGAAGCGCGCATGCTATTGAAATGATACGCTCATTTTGGGAGAAAGAATTTAACACACGCCTAAACGGGCTTGTAAAAAAAATAGATATCAGTCCAGTGCTTATTGGTTTTAATGCAAATATTGATGCAATAAAATATGTCACGCCAAAATTCGTGCAACATCTGCCAAAAAACAAAGATGAAGAAACACACATCAATGATGTAGGAGACCTTGGACGCGGATTAAGACAAAGCATTAAAACAGGTAAAGCAGAAGAGTGGGAAGTTACTGAAGATGAACCATACAAAAAAATACTTTCATTTCCCTATGATGAACGCCGTATTGGCGGGCAAGCAGGAATTGTATCACGACTTTTTGCAACCCTTGGCATTGAAAATGTGTTTCTTGTTCAACAACTCTCAAAAGACCTTGCAGACCGTATCAAAGACAAACACACCCGCTCGCCAATAGTTAAAAACAACGCGTTCAAACTTGTTTCTCCGCACAACGCATACCAAACTGATGCGCTTACTAAAACAAATTGCATTTTTGAATTCAAAAAAGGCATGCTTGGCGCGCCGCGTGCAAATCGTTTTATTGTTTCATACCGGCCAAAAGAACTCAAACCCTATCTTGACGAGCACGTTGAAGCACACATCGCAGACATTGTCAAAAACTCGACGCGTGCATTCTTTTCAGGCTATTCATGGATAAAATATGAATCAAGAAAAAAAGATTTTACCATTGCACGAAGACAAATCCGTAAAATGAAGCGCGCAAACAAAGCACTCAAAATTCACCTTGAATTCACCAATATTGAAGAAGCATGGTTAAGAAAAATGACGCTCAACTACATTGCAAAAAGCGTGCACAGTCTTGGCATGAATGAGGTTGAATCAATTCTTATTCTAGAATCTCTTGGCAAAAAAAAGCAGGCACGCCACGTGCAGGATTCTTTGTTTTCAGCACAAAGCCTGTATGACGCACTGCTTACCATCAAAAAAGCGCTCAATCTTGAGCGCGTGCACGTGCACAATAGCGGATACTACTTGTGCGTATTTGACAAAACATATAACACTCCAGAACGCGTGCTTTTAGCTCACGAGAACGCGTCGCTTATAACTGGCGCAAAAGCAAAGCTTGGCGTGCTTAAAGCAAAAAAAGACCTCCTCACAATACGCGATGCGCGCATTGCACAACAGGGTATAACTGCGCTTGGTGAAGTGGATTGCAATCAGGGTATTCGTGAAGAAAAACATCATTATCTTATTGGTGTGCCAAACAAAGTTCCCTCAAAAGTTGCAAGCACGGTGGGACTTGGCGATACCGTATCATCAATTAGTTTTGTAACAGACCAATGAAAAGCATTCATGCAATAGTTCATGGAAACGTGCAAGGTGTTTTCTTTAGGGACAGCGCCAAACAAAAAAGCAGACGAGCTTCAAATCACGGGATTTGTGAAAAACAAGAAAAACGGCACGGTTGAGGCTGCAGCCCAAGGCAGAGACGAAGCAGTTAACGAATTTGTGTCATGGTTGTATGAAGGACCATCAGGAGCGCGTGTTACGCGCGTTGAAATGAAAAAACCGGTTTCTGACTCGTTTGAAACATTTGAGATACGCTAGCAGCACATTTTTTAAACCATTACAAACTTTTAGAGCAATAGATTATGAGTGTTGAAGAACAAATCAAAGACATTGAAGAAGAGCTTGCACGAACAAAACACAACAAAGCAACTGAACACCATATTGGAACGCTTCGCGGAAAACTTGCAAAGCTCAAAGAAGAACAAATTAAACGAAGTTCTAAAAGTAAAGGAGAAGGCTATGGTGTTAAAAAAGAAGGAGACAGAACCGCAGTTATTGTAGGTTTTCCTTCAGTTGGCAAATCAACACTGCTTAACAAACTCACCAATGCTGAATCAAAAGTTGCTGCTTACGAGTTTACTACGATAACTGCAATTCCTGGCATGATGGAGTACAACAACACGCGCATTCAGCTTGTAGACTTGCCCGGAATTATTGAAGAAGCATCTCAAGGCCGGGGTGGGGGAAAACAAATCATGAGTGTTGCTCGAAATGCTGACCTCATCTTGATTGTTCTTGATGCAACAAAACCGCAACACTTAGCAGTTATCAAAAAAGAATTATATGATGCTGGGCTTCGCCTTGATGTTGAAAAACCGAATGTCATGATAAAAAAATTATCAAAAGGCGGTATCAACATTTCATTTACAAAAACACTTACCAAAACAAGTGAAGAAACAATCAAAGCATTACTTCGGGAATTTAGACTTTCAAATGCAGAAGTTATTGTCCGCAGTGATATAAGCGAAAGTGAAATGATAGATGCAATACTTGCAAACCGGCATTATGTCTCATCACTTGTTGTTGTCAACAAAGTTGACATTGCAAAACCCCGCATACCAAATGCAATGTTTATCTCTGCTGAAAAAGGCAAAGGACTAAACCTGCTTAAACAAAAAATATGGGAGAAACTTGATGTTGTTCGAATATACCCTCGGGAGCCGGGAAAAGAAATTATAAAAAGCAAACCACTTATTGCGCGAAACGGAATTACCGCAGGTGATGTTGCAAAAAAAATTCGCATCAAAGAATTTCGTTACGCAAAAATTTGGGGGAGCAGCGCAAAATTTCAAGGACAAAAAATTGGAGAACAACACAAACTTTGCGACAAAGATATTATCACCTTCTACTAACTATTTTTTTTTATGCAACAAGAAGAAACTATTTAAGTTTAAAGATACATAATACACTTTGCAATATACATATTGTAAGAGGGAATGAAGAAAATGAAAAGCATGTTTTCAAAGCTCAAGGAAAAAATGGGGATGAAAAAGGAAGAGAAAAAAGAATTTCTCATTGTAAAACCACGAAAGAAAAAAGCAATAAAGAAGCCCATGAAAAAAGCTGCAAAAAAATCAGTGAAGAAAAGTGCATCAAAAAAGAAACCGGTCAAGAAAGCAATGAAGAAAAGACCAGTGAAAAAAATGGCTTCAAAAAAGAAATCATCTTCTAGAAAAAAGAAGTAACAATTCTTACAAAATTTTTTATTTTTTTTCTTTTCAATTCTTTTGCTGTCTAATGAACCGGTTAAAAAAAAAGAGAAATTTTGAGAATTAGTTTTCGAGAGCAGCTTCAATTGCCTGTTCAAATACGCTAAATGGTTGCGCGCCTGAGATAAGCTGGTCATTGACATAAAAGCCCGGCGTTCCTGAAATACCCACACTTTGTCCTGCCTGCATATCTGCTAGTGTTTCAGCAGTCATGCTTCCTGAGTCAAGACACGCATCAAATGCGGCACTGTCAAGTCCAAGGTCTTTTGCGTACTGTTTGAGACTGGCAACACCAAGTGCGTTCTGGTTCTCAAACAAGGTGTCATGCATTTGCCAAAACATACCTTGTTCGTCAGCACATTCTGCTGCTTCTGCTGCTTTTTGCGCGTTCTCATGGAAGCTTAACGGGAAATCCCGATACACTAATTTTGCTTTTCCTGTGTTAATGTAGTTTGCCACGATTTGCGGAAGCGTTTCAGAATAGAAGCGAGCGCAATACGGGCACTGGAAGTCGCTAAACTCAACAATGGTTACTGGCGCCTTTGGGTCTCCTTTTATGGGGTCATCGTCAATGAGCTGTGCTGCTTTGCTGTTTTGTGGAATGTTTAATTGGTCCACACCAGAACTTAGACCAGTAATTTGTCCATTGATAAGCAGGTTTGCGCCAAAACCCAACCCAAGAAATACAAGCGCGACTAACACGTATGCTATGTGGTGTTTTTCAATGTTAATCACAATTTCTTTTTTTGGAGCGTGGGGTTTGTGCTCTTGCTTTGGCTCTGGATTAAGCGGAGCAGCATGCTTTTTTTCTATGACTTCTTCTCCGTCTTTTGAGTCCGGGGTTTCTTTGCTGTGTGCTTCTTCTTCAATTGGTTCTTTTTTTTCTTCTTCTAGAGAAACATCTGGCTTTTCTCGAATGATTTCAATTTTTGGTTCGTCTCCCTCATTCATAGTAACGCATTCTAATAGCGTGGAACTATTTAAGAATTATCGTTATCAAACAAAAAGAGAATAAAAAAAAGAAAAGAAAAAGAATTTTTTTTCTTTAGTTTTCACGTGCTGCAAGTTCTTCATCAATGATTTGCTGGAATAAGTTAAATGGTTGCGCACCATTTAAAAAGCGTCCATTCACAAAGAATGCAGGAGTTCCGCCCACGCCCTGGGCAATGCCTTCAGCCATGTCAGCTGCAACTTCTGCAGCGTTCTCTGAATTATCAAGGCACGCATTAAACGCATCCATGTCAAGACCTAACCCGCTTGCGTATGCTTTTAGTTCTAAAATAGTGAGGTTTGCTTGGTTCTCAAACAAGGTGTCATGCATTTGCCAGAACATGTCCTGGTCGTGTGCGCATTGCGCTGCTTCTGCTGCTTTTTGCGCGTTCTCATGGAAGCTTAATGGGTAGTCTTTGAACACAACACGCACGTTTCCGGTGTCAACGTACTCGCTTTCAATTTGTTGAAGCGTTGATTTGTAAAACGTTGCGCAATACGGGCACTGGAAGTCGCTAAACTCAACAATGGTTACTGGCGCCATTGGGTCTCCTTTTATCGGGTCGTCTGCGTCAAGGGTAACATTGTATCGTGGTTCAACATACTCTACGAGCGTAAATGAACCGTCCTGCTCAACTGTTTGGTAGTTGTCTTCAAAAATTTCTGGACTCCTGAACACGAGTGTTCCATCACTTGCCACGTCACCAACGCTCGGCCATACCTGCATGAGGCTTGCAATTGAAGATGCGTTCTTATCAAGAATAAAGGTTGGTATCTTTGTGATGCCATATTTCTCAATATATGCTCGTGCTTCTTCACTTAATGCGTCAATGCTTTGTTCAACAATGCTCATGCCTGACTGGCTCGTGTACTGTTCAAGAATTTGCTTATTGACGCTGACGTCAAAACATGAACTGCACGAGCTATCAACAATGTAGGTAAGCGTTACTGAACGTGCTTGTGTGGGCGTATTGATTACGCTGCCGGTTGTTTCAGGAGTTGATGTAGTTCCCATAACGGATGCAGCAATAAATCCTACAACAAAGAAAACAAACGCGATACCAATAAAGCCAAGATGTTTCTTGCTTACGTTGATAACGAGCTCATTTTTGTGCTTTCGTGTCATACCAAGCTACTACTCTAACGCACTATTTAAAGATTTATTCAATACGAGAAAAAAAATAAAAGAAAAATATCAAAAAAAATTAGAGTTGATTAACCAAGCTCAAATGTGCTTACACATCATAAGGGCGAAGCGTTTTTCTGCCGTTTTCTTTTGCTCGCTTTTTTGCGTCGTTAATCAATGCAGTAATTGCATTTTCAAGAGCATCGAAGAAATCTGATGAGGCTCTTAGTCCGTCTAGTTCTTCACGTACTTTACTTTTTACGATCTTCATGGTTTTAATTCACCTGTACTACAATCACAAACCCTTCTTTTTTTAATAATTTGCGCTGTTTTAACCACTTCTTTTAAATAGTGATTGGGTAATCACACAAATTCAAACGCAGGAGGGCTGCTCTTCTTTTTACCGCTACCCACCTGTTTGAGCACGTCTTCAGTGGTAATTTTTTGCGTGTTTTCAAGAATGGATGCGTGGTATGCGTGCTCAATCAACCCAATCATATCCCGACCCGAGTAGTTTGGCGTTTGTTTTGCAATGCGTGAAAAGTCAACATCAAATGGTTTTGTTACGCCACTAAAATAGTTCTTAAAAAAGAGTTCGCGCTCACGTTCTGAAAATGGTTTGAACGCGATTCTGCTTCGAAGTCTGCTGGTAACTGCCCGGTCAAGAACGGTATTAAGATTTGTTGCACCAATAAACACGTGACCGGGGTGTTCGACAAATTCGTCAAGGTTTACGAGAAGTGCATTAACTGTTTCAAGCGCGTCACCACGCATGCTTTGATTTTTTGAGCGGTTGTATCCAATGCCGTCAATCTCATCAACAAACACAACTGAACGTTCTTTAGCAAGTGCTTCTTCAAAGAATTCCCGAATCTGTTTTGCACTTTCCCCAATATAGTTTCCCACAAGGGCAGTTGCACTTGAGAAAAAGAAGGGCGCTTTTGTTTGTGACGCAATAACGCGGGCAAGATAGGTTTTTCCCGTTCCAGGACCGCCCTGGAATAAGTTCATATTTGGGGGGAATGAACCAAACAGTTCTGGTTGTTCTATATAATGGCAAATAAGGCGCGCGCGTTGTTTTGCTTGGTCTTGTCCTATCACATCATCAAGTGTGAGATTTTTTTCTTTTGTAAAGCGGGTTGATTTCTTTGGTTCTGCAAAATCCTGAATAACAAATTGTGTTTTTGGGATAATAATTGCTTCTTTTGTAGGGTGATTGTTAAAATATGTGATGTTTTTTACCCGAAAGTATTGGCCAAATGATGGTTCAAATATCACCTCACCACATCCCATGTACGAGTATTCATTGCATAGTTCACGGATAAGATGTTCATAATCAGTGCCTAATTGAAATGGCTCTCCTTGCATCATTTGAAGTCGTTGTAAGTGCACGACTTTTGCATTAGCTGGAGTTGGGAGAAAATGCTGTTTCTGCGTTTTTTTGGGCTTTTTTATGCTAACATATTTTCCAAGATTACCTTGTTTCACACCCATTCACGTTTCTAATTGGTTTAAAAGCATTTGTCTGTTTGAGCGCACATAAAAAGGTTTTTTAATCGTGCACGCCCCAATAACAAAGTAATGGCTAAGAAGAAAGCGCCTCAACGGAATCGTACGCGTGCAAAAGAGGCAGTCATTAAGTCTTCTCAAAAACTCAAGCTTCAGGTTGGCACAAAAGAACTCAAGGACTTGAAAGCAACAATTCTCACACTGGTAACCGCGATTGTTTTTATTGGGTTGTGCACCATGCTTTTACTTGCAACAAAAAACCCGCTTGGCGCGTACTTTCTTGCAGTAGGTGAAATTGCGTTTGTGCTTGCTCTTATTTATGAACTCAAACAAAGCACGCGTGCACTTATTAAAGAGCACGTGAAAAAATCACGCGTGTTTGAACTTGTTTCTGACCTGATTTTTACGCTCAGCACTGCGTTTGTGATTTTCTCTCTTTTTATTGCTATTCTTGCGCTCAAAGTGGTTATCATGCATTCTCCAGACCAGCTCAAAACTGCAGCGATTATTGCAATACCCTTACTTGCCGTGCCTCTTCTTTTATGGGATTCGGTGTTTGATTATTTTAAAAATCACATGAACAAGTTTCGATGGTTTTTTATTCTCTTACTCTTACCCACGCTTTTCGCGTTTGCACACGGGTTTAACGTGTCAACAATTGATGATGCGGTTTCGGCATTAAGCAACACGCAAGAAATTCTAAATACTACCTCAAGCGTGTTTGCATTTGCAGGAAACGCGTCAAGCTTTTTAGGTCAGCAAAAACAAGTGATTAGCGAAGCGCTTGGCCTTTCAGATACGCAAACAAATATCGCGCTTGGCATTATTATTTTGCTCGCGCTGATTATTGCCATGAATTTTCTTGAAAGCATTGCAAAATGGCTTATTCTCATTCTTATTGCAGTCTTCATATTCCTGCTTCTCTAAAGCATTATAATTATGATACTGCATAAACCACCCACGTGGCGTACAAGAATACGTTCACACTATCGTGTTTTTTTTTGATGAAGCGTGCTGATGAGCAACTTCCTCTTTAAGTGCTACTCATGGTAACCAGCCATGATGCGTCAAAACGTTCTATTTTTAGATTCATGCGCGAGCCTGATATGAATACGCCGCGAATGTCTTGCGTGTTGTTTTCGCACGCTTCATAGAGGGTTCCAGGAACGCTTGCGCACAGCATGTTGCCGTCAACAAATACTTCATACGAGTATCGATTAATGCGGGAGGGAAGGTCTATGCGGAGTGTGATTGTTTTGTCTTCAAACACGTTTGCGTAATACTCAATAGATGATGCTGATGTTTGAATTTGTTTTACCACGTTTTTAAGATGGAAGTCCATTGCTTCATTAATCACAAGGGGTCCTAAGTATTGTGAGAACAGGTACGTGACTGCAATGACCACAACAATGCCCACTGCAAAACCTAAAAATTCTGTGAGTATTTGAATTTGTCCGCGTTTCATAATAAGAGAAGCTCTTGTGAAATTTCCAGGCTCTTTTTTCGTTCAAGAGCGTGTTGTTTTTGGGATTCGCCTTCATCAGCGAGGAGTTCGCCATTTGCAAGTGCGGTATTGACGCGGCTCAACTCTTTTGTGCTCTCAGCAAGTTTTTCGCTTATTATTTTTTGCGCATCTTTTTTGAGAAGATGGCTCATTTTTTTGGGGCGGATAAAGTTTGCATTAAGCGCGTGGCAAATCTCAGCCATGTTTTCATCAAGATGGTAGGTAGTAGTGTTATCCTCTTTTGTCGGGTGTCCGCTCACAAGAGCAAGGCAGAGTCCTTCTTTTTTTGTTGGGTCAAAGACGCCAAGGGCTTTTACCCACACCGTGATGCTTGCGGTTTCTTTGATAAGAAACAAGACGAGTGCGCTAATAGTAAAGATTCCAAACAGGGTTTGCAAGGACGCGTACTGGGATGGTGATGAGAAAAATAAATAGAAGCCAAAAGTGCCAAGGGCAAGAAGTGCGCATAGTTTCCATACGCGTGAGAACTTGGTTCCCTGCATGATTTTTCTTTTTGCGCGCGTGCGCACCATAAACGCGTTGTGCGAGGCGTTAGCAAGCGCGTGACGCGCGTCAGGGTGTTTTGCTACGTGCACATCATGCTGGTGAATACTGTAATCAAGGTTAGTGAGTGCTCGTCGAATAAACTCGCCAAATTCGTGAATATCATCAATCTTGAAGATAGTGTTGTGATGCGCGTTTCGTGATTTGAGAAATTCTGTGCTAAAACCCTCTTGATTTGACATACTACTCTCAATAAGACGGGCTTTGCATTTAAAAATTTGCTTTACGCGTGCTTTAGATTAATTATTGCATAGCTTGGCGTGCCGTATCCAAGTTCGTGGCGCGATTGGATTTTGAATTTGAATTCTTCTGCTAAATCGCGCACCATGTCGTGCTGGTTTGTGAGAATAGTCATGCGCCGTTTGACTAAGTATTCTGCTTGGTAGAATAATTCTTTATAAAATTTGACAACTGCTTCTTTATTTGAGTGAAGCACGGGTGGAAATACAATAAAGGTGTTAACCTCTTGTTTTCCGTACTTGTCATCAAGCCAGTCAAGGTTGTAGCGCGAAAAATTGACTTGGCGTGCAACGCCGGCAAGCCGAGCGTTCTTGTTGCTGCCGTCAACGTTTTTTACAAACGTATCCATTCCTTGCACGCGCACGTTTCGTGACGTGTTTGCAAGCGCGTCATATTCCTGGTATGTTTGGCGCACCTCCTGTTTTGAGAGCACGTCCCAGTTGAGAAATGAGAATTTTTCTTTTCGCTCAGCACCAGGTGGCATAGCAAACGCCAAAAGTGCTGCTTCAATAATAAGCGTGCCATCCCCACAGTGGGGGTCAACAAGCAAGTGTTTGTCAGGATTCCACCCGTTATAGGTAAGCAGTGCGTTTGCAAGGCTTGGGCGAAGAGGGTTTGGCGCGTGATAGACTTTATAGCCGCGTTTGTTAAGTGATTCCCCGCTTGTGTTAAGACCAACCATGCAGGTGTTGTTGGTAATAATAGCTGATACGTTTAGGTCAGGGTAGGTTAAGTCAACTTTGGGTTTCCATCCTTTTGTTTTTTTGAGGTTATCCATGACTACGCCACCCATTTCAGCGTTCACGTCATGTGATTTGAATTCGTGTGTTCCTGCGCGTTCGCAGGATACGGCAAAGGTTTTTGTTTTTTTAAAAAAAGGGGAGAAATCTGCGCTTGCTGCGCGCGCTATAAGTTCATCAAAATGGGAGAAGGAGTATTCTGCGAGCAAAAGGTCTACGCGTTCAACCACGCGTGATGCGTAATTGAGCCGCGCAATATCAAGCAGGTCGTTTGTTTTGACGCGCACAAAACCGTTTTTGATGGTTGCTTTTTTGCTCAGTGTTTGTTCAACATCTGTTTTTGCAAACGCTTCTAGTCCGGGCGTTGTTTGACATACGAGCTCGTAGTGCATACTGTTTTAAACTTGTTTTTCCCATTTAAACACGTATGGTACGCGTGCTTATCAATCAAGAGGGGCTTATTCACCGCGTGCGGGGTGATGGTGATATTCACACCAATAATGGGGTTGTGTTAAAAAAGGATTTGGAAAACCCGCCAAAAGTGGTGAAAAGCCATTCGGGTTATGCATTTCTTTATGCTGATGCAAATAGTGCTGATTTGTTTGAACTTATGCGGCGCGGACCGCAAATTATTACGTTAAAGGATGCGGGCTATATTGTTGCGCGCACCGGCATTACCCGGAATAGTGTGGTGTTTGACGCGGGCGGGGGTAGTGGCGCGCTCTCGCTGTTTTTATCATTGCATGCAAAGAAAGTGTATTGTTATGAACGCAGGGATGATTTTATCAAAATAATCGCGCACAATATTGCGTTGTTTGGCGCAAAAAACGTGGTGCTCAAAGAAGCTGACGTGTATGATGGTGTGAAGGTTAAAAATGTGGATGTGGCAACCCTTGACTTGAAAGAACCGTGGCGTGTTGACCCGTCATTTGTGAAACTGGGTGGTTATGTGGTTGTGTATGTTCCGACTATTAATCAGGTTGAAAAAGCGCGTTTTGCGGGTTTTGTGCTTGAAGAGGTGACTGAAATCATAAAACGGGACTGGAGAACTGACGCAATACTAAGACCAAAGAGCAAGATGATAGCACACACGGGTTTTCTATGTTTTTTTCGCAGACTCAAATGAACCGGTTTTCTTTCGTGTTTCGCGCATCTGGTCGTAAATAAGTGATTCTATTTTGTAGGGTTTTAGAATGCCTTTGAACGTGAGCGAGTACCCGTCACTGCCAAATGTTTTGATTTTAACATCGCCCACGCCAACAAAGCGTTGAATCATGTTTTGATTGACTTCAACTTTGGTAATAGCTTCAAAGCCAACGCTCTCGCTTCTTTTATTAAACAGGGAGAACTCGCTTGTCAGACGCTCATCAGTAACCGTGTAATTGGTTGTTTTTCGGTATAGTTCTATAAGCGGTGCGACTACAAAGGGTGTGATGAGTAGGGGTTTGAATATGAGTCCTGCTATAATCGTTGCCACGTACCATGGCGTGAAATGGAGGCGTGATGTGGTGGTTTTTTTTATCAGACCCTTTTGTTTTGCCATACTCTTATTCTAGACACGTGGTGATTTTAAAGAATATTGTTTACTATAAACAGGGTGGCAGGCGTGCGCGCACGGGAAAAATTTAATAAGCAGTCAAAACCTAGAACACTACTGTCATGCGTGATTGTATTTTTTGCAAAATCGTTGCGGGTGAAATCCCTTCAGTCATGCTCTGGGAGGATGATGACCATGTTGCCATTCTTGATGTTGCCCCAAACACAAGGGGGATGACGCTGGTTCTTACAAAAAAGCACTATGCTTCAAACATTAGTTTCATTGATGATGACGTTTTCAAGCGTTTTATGATTGCTTCAAAACGGGTTGTGCGCGTTCTTGAAAAAGGGTTATCCGTGTCTCGTGTTGCGCTTGTTGTTGAGGGAACGGGTGTGAATCACGCGCATGCTAAGCTTTATCCGCTTCATGGGGTTTTAGCAGAGTTTCATTCTGCAGAACGTGATACAAGAACGTTTTTTGACACGTATCAGGGCTTTGTGAGCACCCAGCTTGGTCCAAATGCTCAGGTCAAAGAGCTTAAAATGCTTGCACAAGAAATACGGAGAAAAAGCGGTGAAGAAGGCCAAACAAAGCTTTTAGACGCGTAGTATTTAAGTGGAAACACTTATAAGCGCGCTTGTTAGCAAATCTGGTATGAATTTTGTTGTGTCTCTTGAGAGATTAGCAGTAAAACCCTTGGATGCGCTCTTTTTTGGGAAGTTTATCCATGCAAAAAGCGATGCAGAAGTTGAGTTGCTTGCGCAGAGCGTGTACGAGCAGGTAGACGCGTCTGGATTTGATTTTGACGCAGTTATTGGTGTAAAACGTGGCGGCATGCCGCTTGCGCGTTATTTATCGCAAAAGCTTGATGTGCCGCTTGATAGTATTGCTATCAAAACCCGGTCTGCATCACGTTTTAGTATGATTCCTTTTTTGCAGGACGTGAATTTTCCCGTGCAATTTACTGAGCTTCCGCAAGGGGCTTACAAAGGGCGAAGCGTGCTTGTTGTTGATGATGATGTGGCAACGGGAAAAACCCTTGAGCGCGCGCTTGATTATTTTGGTGAGGGCGCCAAAACAGCAGTTCTCTCAGACAGAACGTTTGGGCGCAGCGAGTTTAGGCCTGATTTTTATGGTGAGAAAGTTATGACTCTGCCAAAGTTTATTGTGTTTCCGTGGAAGAGCGTTTCACCAGACTACCGCGACCCTTTAACCTTTGAGATTAGCGCATAACCCAATTCTGCAAGAAGAAAAGCAAGTAGAAGAAAAGTTTAATAGTATCTCAACAAGTTGAGAAATGCATGGAAAAACAGATGAAAGAGGGGGGTATTTTAGCAATTCAGAAAACAGGAAATGTCAGTTTCTATACCGCAAGCAGAAGTGAGAAATACCTTTTGGAAAAAAAGCTCTACAATATAAGGCAATTGCACGAATCCGGTCTAATTGAGTATATAAGAATAGAGCTGAGCAATCCCGCAATAGTCCTTTTCGGCTCATACGCAAGAGGAGAAGACACCGAAGAGAGTGATATAGACATCTACATCGAGACGCCTTCAAAAAATAAAGCCGTTCTTGCAAAGTATGAAAAGCAGCTCAAGCGCAAGATACAAGTATTCCAACACAAAAACATAAAAGAAATAACTAATCTGCATTTAGCAAACAACATCATAAATGGGCTAACACTGAACAATTACATTGAGGTATTTACATGAAAGAAAAAGACTGGGCAGACTGCTTAACAAACAAATCCGCAAAAACTGTTTCGCCAGATGTTCTAAGAGCAGAATCCTTAAAAGAGACTGCTAAAGAAAGAATAAACCTAATAAAAAAAATAACCGAGAAGAACTGCAATTTTGTCTTTGAAGATTACTACACCTCTCTTTTAGAGCTTTTGCAGGCAATAGCCTTTAAGGAAGGGTTCAACGTATTAAATCATGTCTGCATAGGATTCTATATTCGAGACATGTTAAAGAGAGAGAAGATTTATTCATGCTATTTGACGATTTAAGATTCAAAAGAAACTCACTCACATACTACGGAAAAAGAATGGACTTTGAAACAGCAAAACAAGCAATAGAAAAATGTAAAAGGCTCATCAGGGAACTGCAATGAAAAAACTCATAACCGAAGAAAATGTTAAAGAGAATGTTTTAGATATTCTCAAGATTGAGATAACGCTAGCGTTACATTTATAAACATCTGTTTATTTAATTAAACACGTGTTCAAAGAATTAAACACTTTAAAAATCTTCCTGGAAGAGCCAGCCAGAAAGTTCAATGTAAGAGAAGTTGCAAGACTGCTTAAAATAACCCCTGCAACTGCAAGTAAGCAACTAAAATACTTTGCAAAGAAGGGCGTTCTCAAGTATGAAAAAGAGCGCATATTTGACTTATACAGTGCAGACATCGAAAGCACAACGTATAGAGACCTCAAGCTATATTACAACATAACAAAAATAAGAAATTCCGGCATCCTTGAAGCGTTAGATAAATTTTATCTTAAGCCAACCGTCATTTTTTTTGGCTCAGGAACAACAGGACATGATACAAAAAACAGCGACTTCGACTTTGTTGTTATAAGTGAAAATAAAAAAGACTTTCCAAGAAAAGCAGAGTTCGAGAAAAAAATGCAAAGAACCCTACAAATCTTTGCAGTCGCCAATCTTAACGACTTAAAAAACGAGCATCTAATAAATAATGCACTTAGTGGGATATTACTCCAAGGAGAAATACGATGGATATAGATGAAAAAGCTGGCGAAAAAGAAAGTATTGAACCAAAAAAAGAAAAAGATTTATTCAGGATTATAATTGATTTTTTCAGGAGGTTGTTTGGAAGATGAAAATATTTGGAAAAACTTTAAAAGAGTATGTCGGGCCAATAAAATATTATATTTTAATTTCTATTTTAGTTGTAATATTGCAGTATTATGTTGCGCTTCCACTAAGCAGAAATTATCCTTATATACTAGCTCTGACACAGGCTTTATGGGCCCTCATGGTAGCTTTTTCGGTAATTAAGCTCACTTTGTATTATGATTTTAATTTTAAGAATCTCTTGTTTTTAGGTGTTTTATATTCTGTTATCATCCATGGGCTAAAAGCTTTTGTATTTCGGGTATTTTCATTTCCTTATTCCGACCCCACTATTGAACAATATATTTTACACCTCTTAAACAGGTTTCTTTATGGAAGCTTTTTAGTGATGTTCATTGTTATAATTCTCGGCTTAATCTTTATCAAGCTGAAAAATAATCAAGAAGTGAGAAAATCTTCTAGATGGTTATAATTTAGGAAAACTGCCCTATCTAATTTTTAGGACTTCAAATTTATTGAGTTTAACTAGTTATTATAGGAAATTTTTATCGCAAAAAGTATATATTTGGAACATTATGCGAAATTAAGCACGGTCTTTCAATTAAATTAGAAAATGGATTAGAATTAAGAAATTATTCAAAACAATCAATAAAATCCTATCCTTATCATGTTAAAAAATTTTTAGACTATTCTAAAACAAAAGGGATAAATGAAAATAATTCAATTTTTCTTTAAGGAAATACAAAAACTTCTTGGGCATTCATCAATTAAAAACGTGAAAAGCCCCTTGGACAACCTATAACACGCTAAACGCGAGAAACACGCGTGTTACCCACCAGGAAAAAAAGCAATCTATAAAAATGGTCTGACGCTTACAATTCCTAACCTTTTTGGGCTGGTGGTCTAGTGGTATGACGCCGCCTTGGCATGGCGGAGACTGCGAGTTCGATTCTCGCCCAGTCCACTAAACAGTTATGTTCTCACAACAAACCAATACGGGTATGAAGCCGCGTGCACGCGCAAACCTTGTTCTCTACGCCTTAAGCGCGCTGCTTGCACTTCAATCACTCTATTTTCTTGCAAAAACCCCGCTGCTCGTCCTGCTTGCGCTCGCTTACGTAATCGTGTTTGGAGTTTTGTTCTCACGCGTAGGTGTTAGAAAAGAATTTTTTGCGACCACACTCGTGGTATGGAACGTTATTGCAGCACTTATCATTGTGCTCACAACGCCGTGGGGCGATAGCGGCGTTGGACAAATCATTCTTGCAATACTCATTCTTGTCTACGGCTTGCTTATTGGTAGCATTGCGCCACTTGCAATTACTATCGCGCTCTTTTTGTTTAAGAAAAGACAAAGCCTCACAGCACGCGTAAAGCGTTTGTTTTCGCGTTAAGAAATACCTTTTTATGCCATTACTGCACCAATTCACCACAGAGAGGGAAATACCGCGTGCTGTTTCGAGGAGAAGTGTGGTTGCGAAGAGCGTTTTTTGGTCTAGCCGTGTTTCTCGCGTTTACCACGCCTTTTGCGCTAGTAGAAAATAATACTGCATTTTTGCGCACTGCGCCTCTTGGCTATTTCGCGCTTCTTGGCGGCTCATTTATTCTTGTTATCATGAGCGTACGCGTGTATCGAAGTTTTAGCGAAGAAATTCACGTACTTCGCACAAAAGGCCTGCAAGTTGAGAGTCTTGCTGGTTTTAGGCAATTGCGCAAAAACGTTATTGTATCCATTTTCAAAACAAGCATTATTTTCATAAATGCATTCATCGCGTTTTTGCTGTTTGTATTCCTTGTTGACAGCGTGATAAAAACAAGCGTGATTATCATGATGTTTGTCGTGTTCTCATCACTCATGTCATGTGCGAGCATGATATTTCTTATTACCATCCCCCACATTAATTTTCAACCAGGAAGTCTCTCAAAATATTACAAATCACCAAAAGTGCCCCTGCTTCTTGACAACTTCATTACTGACACGCTTCGCTCAACTATGGACCCTGCAGCACAATTGCGCTTTGATGAGTGGACAAGCATGGTATCTGCGCTTATAAAAAAATCATACGCAAAAGAATTTTCCCAAAAAGAACGTGTTGAGCGCGCAATTGAAACAGTACTCTTGCTCACATACTTAAAGCAAGTGATTCCTGAGCGCGGACAACAAATTTTCAACACCAAAATACGACATGTCATAAAACCAGACGGTCTCTACGAGCTCAAAAAAGGCAATGGCTCACGCATATCTCTTGACGTACTTGATGAGCTTATTGCGCGCGCGCAAAAAGACAGGCCGGGCGCGTTCACGATTGTTGACCGCTTGATGACCACTCTTCTTGAACGCTTTGAAGAATTCCAGTATAGTGATTTATGGGTTGAAACCCACCTTCCCGAGCGCGTTGGCAATTACAAAAAATCGCTTACGCTCACCGTGCTCATTAGCAATCTCAAAAAAGCAAAGAGTGAACGAGAACTTACCTTGCTATTAAGTAAAGAGCATGAAATGGTCGAATCCTACACGCTTAAAATCGAGCCATTTACCGCAAGAAAAGCAGACTTTGAGCACACACTCACAAGCAAAGAAGAAAAAGCGCTTGACGTGATTGATTACGCAATTGAAGTATTGCACGCAAGCGAGGGTTTCCAGTTTCAAATCATCCCGCACACAATTGGAGACCACGTTGTGGGATTGAGCATTAACGAGAGTAACGAAACGGTATGGGGCGAATCGCTCACGTTCTCTGCTGCACACGATTACCTCTCTATTGCCACAGGCAGTGCAGCAAAGCTTGGCGCAATTGGCGGAGCACTTTTGAGCACGCTTGGACTGGGTATTTCAAGCATTCTTTCAATCTTTGGACTATAAGACAATCATGTCAATAAATTGTTTCACACTCACACGCGCTGAGGCAGCATTGTCATGACCCCCGCCCCCTAAAAGTTCTGCAATCTCGCGCGCAAGCGGTTTGTCATTGTCTTGTCCGCGAAAACTCACTTTCACTCCATCATCAATATAGCTAAACACGGCAACAGCCTGTTTATTCTTTTTTGCAAAATAATGTCCTACTTCTGAATGGAAAAGAGGCGTGTTGTAAGCTAGAACCACATACTCTCCCACCGAAATAGTAACCGGGGTGAGTCGGGTTTCAAGTGTGTGCACTAAATCATCAGCATACGCACTCATGTACGAACCCCTCTCAATTATGAGCGCTGCATCTTGTTTGAGAACCTCTTTCATTTTTTCAGGTTTATTAATAAACAGGCTCAAATAATTGTTTGCATGCTTTGTCTCATCTCCATGCTTCCACGCCCAAATATCCCTGTCTTTGACGAGTTCTACAAGGCGAGGTACGGGTTCTCCAAAAAAGTGTTTCCACGCAATAGATGTGCCACTTTCATTATTATCAAACGTGTAGGCAAAGCATTCGTGCTTGATTTGTTCAAGGGTTTTGTTCACGCCCACGTGGTGGTCAAGAATAGTGAGATGCGCGCCTGTATCAAGAAGGGTTTGTATTTGCTCAGGTTTGAATGAAAAATCAATCAAATACAGATGCGTGTCTAAATCAAGCTGATTTGCAAGTGACTGAATATTGCTTTGTGTGTAATTGTAGTCAAACGGGATTGTTTTTGAGTTTGGAAATTTTGTTAAAAACACTGCAGCACTCGTAGTACCATCAATACAGTTTTTATGATATATGCATAGATTTGTTGTCATACTACTAACAAAGAGTATTGTGATGTTAAGGGTTTTGCGGTTTGATATTACTGGACATACTGTTGCGAAACTAAATTGATTACCTAATTGCAAATGTTCTTGTGTTCAATTTAATAAAACTGCATGATAACAGTGACGCAAGACAACTTTGGATTCGCGTAAAACTTTCTGACACAACTAAAATTAAACTCAAAAAAGATGTTATCCTAAATGATTTTGACATTCCTTCTTCAACCTTTGACGAATGGATGAGAAAGGAGAGAGTGCCTATTGTTTTTACGAACAATAAGCCATCAACAATTGAACGTTATAATCAGTGCTTTGAAGAATTATTTATGATCAAAACGCGCAACTATACAAGACGAAAACAGTCTGATTATTTCGTATCTGAGATTAAGTCAAAAATAATTTACCGGTTTTTTACAAGAATTCTTGGTTTTCCTGAAGGAAAAAAATCAAAGATTATCCGATTTCCAAGTATTGTTAATCAGTTTAACAAGGACGAAAAAAGAGCTTTGATTCAAGGCTTATTGTTGACAGATGGTGGGAAATCAAACAATTCCTTTCATTATTGTACGGCAAGTAACGGATTGTGTGAAGACGTTGTGAAGATTCTTAGCGAGTTTGATGTATTGTCTACTGTGTCCAAGCAAATCTTTAAAAATGGTACGGAATATTACCATATAATCATGTCATTGGAAGATGCAAACAGCCTACTATCAATGCCGAAGTAGCTCAGCCTGGTTAGAGCGCCACAAATATTCTTCCAACAAAAACGTGACGTGATTTGGTAGGTATTGGCGATGCTCATAAGTAACTGCTTATGAACTCTGACTTCGTGATGAGATTAAGCAATAATCAAGCTGGGAAACGTGGAGGTCCGAGGGTTCGAATCCCTCCTTCGGCACTCCCTCTTTACTACCTTAATTAGTGGTTATTCACAAGAGAAAGAGTAATAACTCCAGAAGATGATTAACGGACTGTGCCTAACGCGTATCATATAGATAATGACACTATAATTATTGAAAGAGATTTAACCGAATTAGACATATTTGTTAAAGATTTTCTCAACATATTAAAAAAACATTCTGATTACCTAATTGTTAGTGGATATGTAAGTATTGCAACAGGAAGAACACGAGGTACAGAAGATGTTGACCTGCTCCTCCCCCCTCTTAGTGAAGAAACGTTTACTCAACTATTTAACGAACTCACAGAAAATGGTTTTTGGTGCTACCAAGGCGATTCCGCGGACATGGCATACAAATATATTCAGGAAGTAAACAATATCAGATTCGCAAGAAGTAATCAAATGTTCCCTAACATGGAAATTGTACCCTTCAATGAAACGAAACGGACAAAATCATTTGAATTTAATCATCCACAAAAGATAAAAATTAAAGATTTTGAGTTCAAAATTCCGCAATTAGAATTTGAAATTCTCTACAAAGAACTGGTACTTACTGGGAAAAAAGATATTGCTGATGCACGACATTTACGAATATTTTTTGTAGATATCCTAAAAAAAGAAAAGTTTGAAACGTATGAAGCGGTGATAAAATATTATGAAAACTTGGGTTGACCTAGATTACGTTGAATATTATGCTAGACAATTACGAGAGGATACTTCACTATTCAAACAGCAAAAAATGCTTATCGATTCCCAGATTAAGTCAAGCAGGGAGTTATTCAACACTAGATTCAAAAACCAAGATTTTAAAACACAAGCTCGAAAATACCTCCACGAATGCAATTTGATATAATGATTAATGAGCGGAATCTTATCAAGTTTAACTCACTTATCAAAGGAAAAGTATACAAGAATGACCAAATCTGGTACGGTCTTGTAATTGGTTTTGACCATTCCTCAGTTATTATATTGATTCCATATGATATTCATATAAATATTTAAATATGGATACTTTGCTAACTATAAACATGGCTCAGAAATCTACGACACTACAATTTTCTAAAGAACAATTTAGAGATATGGATATGTATATTTCTAAAGGTTATTACTCGTCTAAAGCAGAACTTGTTAGAGAGGCAGTTAGAGATAAACTTAGATCCTTAGAGAAAGACGAATTATATACGCAAATTCTGGAGCTCAGAAAAAAATCAAAGAATAGAGAAGCAAAGATGACATCACCCTTTATTTCAACGGAAGACTCAGATGAGCTTATGAAGCAACTTGCAAGAAAAAATAAACTGGAATTATAATTCTTCTGGTCTTCTAACAAGAATATCATATTTTCTTTCTAATTTCTTAAAATCCTTAACATTCCACGTACAGATAAATTTACAATGATTATGTATCGCACTGGCAGCATGACGCGCATCTTTTATTCCTTTAACAAATTTGGTTACAATCTTTTTAGAGAAATCAATATCCTTTTGGGTTATACGCTGAACTTCTAACTTCTTAGGGTTTTTATCAAAAAGAGCCATAAAGTCTGATTCGTCTAGTCTAGTAATTTGACAGAATTCGGCAATTACTAAATCAGAAACAACCATTGTATATTTACAATCGAAAGATGTGTTCATAAACTCTATGCTTCGCAGGTCCATAAACTCTAAGTTACGACCAAACTCACTTTGAATAAGACTTATGAAAACATTACTATTAACATATACTCTTGGCATGCAGTTCTTTTGCAACATGTTCAATAATAAAAAATCTTTTATTCCCAAATCCCTCTTAATATCAACAGGTGCATTAGCTTTCCAAAATGAGTCAATGTATAGAACACAGAACTTCTCTGGACGTGCAAGAAACTTTATTCTTTCTCAGCTCAACTATTCCAAAATTTTCTCAAACCGCAACTACTCTTAGATAGTGTCAACAGGGTCCTAAATAAAATCCTAAAAAACTAAGTTTAAAAATCATAATCTAAGGAGTATTAGTAGGAACTAAACTATCTTTCTATTGCCCCTCCTTCGGCACTTTCATGTATGTCTACTGCCTTTTTAATGATAGTTTCTCCTACAATACCCCATTTCGTATACTCAATAAACTCTTCAGGCTTCACAAACTTTCTTTCAAAGGTATACCCCGTTGCAGGGTCAGGTTTTATAGACAATAGTTTGCTTGCTTTTGCGTAGTATCTAAGTTGATAGTACGTTTCGCCGCCTTTCTCTTTTGGATTATTAGGATGAGTTACACGAATAGCGCCTAAAAGTTTGAATTCATCAATTCTAATACCTGCTTCTTCCATAATTTCTCGTTGCAGGGTTTGTGCGGGCGTTTCTTCATTTTCAGGATGCCCTCCCGGTAAACTCCACTTATCTTTTTTCTTAACTACTAAGATATCCCCATTCTCATTCAAACAAACCCCAGAGACCTGCATAATAGGTGCATCAAAAGGAGGAACGAGTGTTTCAATCCATTCCATTGTAATTGTAGTGCCTTTGTACATTATTTCTTCTTTTACCATTATTGTTCATCCATCAATTCATCTATTTTTGTAGCTATATCTTCAAGAGTTACAGATAAAAATAAAAATGTTAATTATTTAAAAACTATACCAAGTTAAGAATAAATGACGTCAAACATAGGTCTTATTCGCAAACTTTTTCTCTTCGTATACTCAAATTAATTGGACTAAGTATCTTCGAATTAAACGAATCAATATCAAAAGAACCTCCACCCCCACTAGTAATATAGACTTTTTTAAATTCTAAAGGCAATAAAGCAATAGTTTCGTTAAATGGACGCGAATCTCCCGAATGAGTCCAACCTTGAGCAGATACAATAATAGAATAGTTCAGCGTATTCCTAATCCAAAAGAAGGGAGGATTAAGAGGGTCCATACCCGGACTATTCCAATTTCCCATAAAATTCTCAAAAACCAAAGCTACACCGCTACCAAGATAATATTTTATCTTCTCTTCACAAATGTTATCTTTTGAATTAGTAACACCGGCACCTATTGGCACATTTACTGTAACAATGTGACCTGTGAGCAAATCGAATAGCATATTAAAATCAAGTAAATTAAAAATAAACAGACCTATAAGAAAAACAGAAATAAACAAAAATCGGTTACTAACCAAAACATTATTCTTAACCAATACCGGATCACCGAATGAATGACCACCATTACGGGCAATATTTAATGAAACCGCTCTGTCCGAATGAGAATCAAAGTTATGAATTTCAGAATGTTTCTTTTTAGTTATTATTTCTAAATTGTCTATGTTATTATTTTTTTTATCAGAATCTTTGTGATGAACAAAATATTTTTTAAAAGGTAGCGGATAATCCTTGTTATTATACAGATAACGATAGGCTAATTCTCTATGAACAAGTCTTTGAGTATCAACATAGCGATAATAACCATTCTCATCCACAAAAACCTTACGTGTCATTATTAAAAAAAAGCTATATCGATTTATGAATACATAATGTGTGTTTCTCAAAATAGGATCAAGACTATTCCTTTTTGTCTCGTACTGAACCACACTAATCTTTCTTATAGCCTGTCTTTTTTCAAGTAAGATTTCAACAAAATCTACAAAATTAGTTTGGTATCAATAAAAAATATGTCTTGTAACCACGCACAATGGCAAGAGCCGGAAAAACGCAAACAACACAATTTGGGAATTACTAAACGTTTAAATACTGTCTTTTGAGTTCAAAAAATGCGATGACTAACGCATTCATTACTTACACAAAACACAACGGCAGCCAAAAAATCACGAGCCACCTTAACACAAACCAACCCCTCACAGACCTAGTCACACTTATAGAAACACACAACCCCTACGAAGCAACCCTGTACGCGCACGGCATCAAACTCGGCGAGTACGCGTCACAAGAAAAAAACACGACCCAACTCATAGAAAACAACTTTGAAGAAACACAATACTACAACGGCCATCTTATCAGGTACAAACCAGGCACGCTCACACTTGACTTTCTCCACCGAAAACACTTAACCAAACACAGTATGGTCTTGCCACACATTCGCAAACGACTCACGCAAAAAAACATCACCCTCCTCGAAGACCTTGCATGCACCACGCCCCGAACACCACAACCCCGCAAACAAGACGACGATAAAGACGACACGCACCTCTACGCGTTTAGCGGGCACGAACGCGAAAAACCTGAACTCACGCCACAAACCATCGTCCTCATAGCGGCTGCGCTCTACAAATATTTTACTCAAGAAGAATAAAGCAAGGCGTGCTCAATGATTTATATAGGTAAACATCCCTATCCTAACATATGTTTGATTTTTTGAAAAAAAAACAAAAACGCATTGACCCAATATGCAAGATGGAAGAAGTCAAAGGAAGCGGTCTTGACTATGACGGAAAATGGTTTTGCAGCGAACACTGCAAACAACGATACACTGACACGGAGGAAAACACATAAGTATGGCATTCATGTGGGATTACATGATGCTTGGCGGAGGATGGGGCTGGATTGCAATGAGCCTGCTTGGGCTTGTATACGTGGGCGTCGTGTCGCTCATATTCAGCTACACCTTCTGGTGGGCATACATGAAAATTGTTAAGAAAAAATAAGGCGCGTTTACTCAACTAACCCTTCTAACTCGCTCTTTTTAGCAGTGCTTAACAAATTTGAAATCACATAACCCATAGCAAAAGAAAACACACCCGCATACAATGAAAACAAAAATCTGCTATACAACATAGTAACAACATTTGACGCCACCGTGACTGCAAGAGGCAAGTACTGATACACACGCGCCCGCTCATACCCGCACGCAACCCCGCCCATTCCTGAAAGTAACGCGTTTGACGCTACCGCGCGCGAACCTGCAAACAAAAGAGTATCTAACATGAACATCACGCAAAAATATGAGACTATATTAATGTTTCTCCCGCGCTCAAAAGCGGTTAAGCGGTCAGAACTTCACAACTGTTAAAAAGGCTTCTTTCATCTTGTTGCACGTATCAGCCTATGCATGACAACATCATTGTAAAAGGAGCACGAGAGCACAACCTCAAAGACCTAGACGTGACTATCCCAAAAAATAACCTTACTGTAGTTACCGGGCTTTCTGGAAGCGGAAAAAGCACGCTCGCATTTGACACACTCTACGCAGAAGGACAGCGGCGCTACGTTGAGTCACTTTCAGCTTACGCACGCCAGTTTCTAGGACTCATGAACAAGCCCGATGTTGACAGTATTGAAGGATTATCCCCTGCTATTGCTATTGAACAAAAAACAACCAGCAAAAACCCGCGAAGCACAGTAGGCACAGTCACTGAGATTTATGATTACTTACGCCTCTTATTTGCACGCATCGGCACGCCGTACTGCCCTGACCACGCCATCCCCATTGTGCGAAAATCAGCGCAAAACATTGCAAAAGACGTGCTCAACGATTTTAGAGAAAAAAACATCACCCTACTTGCACCACTGGTACGGCAAAAGAAAGGAACCTACGAAAAACTTGTTGAAACACTCAGAAAAGAAGGATACGCGCACATGCGCGTGAACGGCGACATCAAAAGCACACAAGAAGCCCTTGAACTTGAACGCTACAAAAAACATGATATTGAAGTTGTCATTGACAAAACCAGTACTAAAGACGCTCAACGCGTGACCGAAGGGGTTGAAAACGCACTCAAAAAAGCAGAAGGACTGGTTGTTATTGTAAACGGTGAAACAGAACGACTCTACTCACAAAGCATGTCATGTCCTGAATGTGGTCTTGCTGTTGAAGAACTCCAACCACGCATGTTCTCATTTAACGCACCCTTTGGCGCGTGCAAAGAATGCCACGGGCTTGGCTTCAAACAAAAAATCAACCCCGAACTTATCATACCAAACAAGAGCCTGAGTATTATTGACGGCGCGCTCGCACCATACCGCAACGTGTCAACCAGCTGGACAGGCCAGCAACTCAGCGCTGTTGCAAAACACTACAAGTTCAACTTGTTTACACCAATTGAAAAACTTACCAAAAAACAACGCGAAGCACTCCTGTTTGGCAGTGACAACAAAATCAAGTTCAAATACGCCTCAGAAGAACGCGACTCCTCATTCACCTTTCAAAAAGAATGGGAAGGCGTAGTAAACCAGCTTGAACGATTATACAAAGAAACCAAATCAGACTATCGAAGACGCGAGATTGAAAAATTCATGAGCATACTTGACTGCAAAGCATGCCATGGAAAACGCCTCAACCCAACCAGTCTTGCAGTAAAAATCGCTGACAAAAACATTATTGACCTAACCGACATGAGCGTTAAAGACTCGCTTACCTTCTTCAAGCGTCTTGAACTCAGTGAAAAAGAAAAAGAAATTGCAAAACAAATCTTAAAAGAACTCAACTCAAGACTCTCATTTTTGAATAATGTTGGACTTGATTACCTTACCCTATCACGCTCAGCGCGAACCCTCTCAGGCGGGGAAGCACAACGCATACGCCTTGCAACCCAAATTGGTGCAAACCTCACCGGAGTCATGTACGTGCTTGACGAGCCAAGCATTGGACTCCACCAGCGCGACAACAACAAGCTCATTGAAACCCTCAAAAAACTGCGCGATATTGGAAACACCCTTATTGTTGTAGAACACGATGAAGACACGATTCGCGAAGCAGACCACGTAATTGACCTTGGACCCGGCGCAGGATTTAATGGTGGCTACATCGTTGCTAAAGGCACACCAAAACAAATTGAGCAAAACAAAAAATCCCTTACCGGACAATACCTAAGTGGAGAAAAAACAATTCCCGTGCCAAGCGAGAGAAGAAAGAGCACAGAATACCTTTCACTTACCGGCGTTACAAAACACAATCTCAAAAACATTACCACACACTTCCCAACACGGGTACTCACTGTTGTAAGTGGAGTAAGCGGCAGCGGGAAATCAACCCTTATTTACGAAGTGCTCTACAAAGCACTCAAAAAAGAACTGTCAAAAGAAAACGTGATTGTTGATGGATACAAAAACGTACAAATCCCAAAAAGCATTGACAAACTCGTCATGATAGACCAGTCACCTATTGGCAGAACCCCGCGAAGCAACCCCGCAACCTACACCAAAGTATTTGATGACGTGCGAAACTTGTTTTCACAAACAAAAGAAAGCAAACTGCGCGGCTACCAACCCGGCAGGTTCTCATTTAACGTGAGCGGGGGCAGGTGCGAAACGTGCCAAGGCGACGGTCTTATTAAAATTGAAATGCACTTCCTGCCTGACGTGTATGTCACGTGCGAAGAGTGCAAAGGTGCACGCTACAACGATGAAACACTTGAAGTTTATTACAAAGGAAAAAACATCAGCGAAGTACTGGACATGAGCGTGGAAGAAGCCCTTGACTTTTTTTACCACATCCCAAAAATTTATCGCAAGCTAAAAACACTCCAGGATGTCGGACTCACGTACGTCAAGCTTGGACAATCATCTACCACGCTCTCAGGAGGCGAAGCACAACGCATCAAGCTCACACGCGAACTTGCAAAACGAGACAATGGAAATAACCTCTACCTACTTGACGAACCAACAACCGGTCTGCACTTTGATGATGTAAAAAAACTTATTCTCGTATTACAACACCTCGTAAACAAAGGAAACACCATCATCGTTATTGAACACAATCTTGACATCATAAAAAACGCTGACCACATTCTTGACCTTGGACCTGAAGGAGGCAACGGCGGCGGACGCATTATTGCACAAGGAACCCCCGAACACGTAGCAAAAAACACGCAAAGCCATACTGGCGCGTTTTTAAAACGACTCTTACCATGATTGACCTAAAACTACTGCCAACTGACCCTGGATGTTACGCGTACAAAAACACAGACGCAGCTATTATCTACATTGGCAAAGCAAAAAACCTCAAAAAACGCGTGTCAAGTTATTTTACAAAAACGCATGAAGACCCCAAAACTAAAGCACTCGTAAATGAGACTGCAGACATTGAACTGTTTGTCACCTCAAACGAAGTTGAAGCCCTTATTTTAGAAAATAATCTTGTCAAACAACACCAGCCAAAATACAACATCCTCCTCAAAGACGCACGCAGTTATGCATACTTACTTGTTACTGACGAAACATATCCAAGACTCTTAACAAGCAGAAAAAAAGACGCACGCGGAAGTCTCTACGGTCCGTTTGTGAGTGGAGAATACCGCGAACTCGTGCGAAAATTGCTTGTTAACAGCTTCAAACTCAGAACGTGCAAGCGACTCCCAAAACGGGCGTGCCTGCGCTACCACATCGGACTGTGTAACGCACCTTGTGAAGCAAAAGAAACACGCCACGAATATGACTCGCGCGTTGAAACAGTTAAACACTTTCTTAAAGGAAATGTTAATGCACTCAAAAAAGAACTGAAAAATGAAATGCACGAACAATCACACACACAGCACTACGAACAAGCAAAAACAATCCGCGACCAGCTCCACGCACTTGAATATTTGGAAGTGCGCCAAAACGTTGAACAAAAACGAAACTATGACGAAAACGTGATGAACTTTGTGCGCGAAGACAACACAGTCCACATGATTGTTTTTACCCTTAACAAAGGCGTGCTCGCAACAAAACAGGAATTCAGTTTCCCCCACTCTGAGGATTTTCTCGACGAGTTTATCAAACAATACTACGCAGAAAACCCCATTCCCTCCCGCATCCTTATTCCCCACCCCCTTGCTGACAAGACTATTCAAATCTACTTAACGCACGTGCGCGGCGCAAACGTGCGAATACACATTCCACAGCGAGGCAGCAGAAAAGAACTGCTCGACCTTGTCAAACGCAATGTAGAAGTCAGTCTTGTTAAAGAAAACTATCGCGTTACTGACTTAAAAGAAAAACTTGAACTCAACTTTAACCCGGTCGTGATTGAAGGATTTGACGTCTCACACACGCAAGGAACATACGTTGTAGGCTCAATGGTGCGATTTGTAAATGGCACAGCAGACAAAACAGGCTACCGCCGCTTTAAGATGCGCTCGTACCAAAGCAATGACGACTTTCAAGGCATCTATGAAATTGTAAAACGAAGATACACCCGGCTCAAAGCCGAATCAAAACAGTATCCTGACCTCATCCTTATTGACGGGGGACGCGGACAATTAAACGCAGCAATAAAAGCACTTCGTGAAATTAACGCACACATCCCTCTTGTGTCCCTTGCAAAACAAGAGGAAGAATTATATATGCCCGGAAAACCAGAACCCCTGCGCCTTGACAAGAAATCAGACGGGCTGCGACTACTTATGAACGTGCGCGACGAATCACACCGGTTTGCAATCACCTACCACCAATTATTGCGCAAAAAAGGATTCATACCATGACTGAAACATTTACTCTCAAAGCCGGATTCAAACCAGAAGGAGACCAGCCTAAAGCGATTAAACAACTCATAGACGGCTTTAAGTCAGGCAAAACCAAACAAACCCTGCTTGGCGTGACTGGAAGCGGCAAAACATTTACCATAAGCAATGCCATTCAAAAACTTAACAAGCCAACGCTTGTTATTGCACACAACAAAACACTTGCAGCCCAACTCTACCAGGAATTCAAAGAATTCTTTCCTGAAAATAAAGTAGAATACTTTGTGAGTTACTACGACTACTACCAGCCAGAATCATACCTGCCTGCAAGCGACACGTACATTGAAAAAGAATTGAGCATTAACCCAAAAATAGAGCAGATGCGGCTCTCAGCAACGCACTCGCTTATGACACGAAAAGACGTTATCATTGTTGCAAGTGTGAGCTGCATTTATGGTCTTGGAAACCCAAAAAATTACTACAAACTCTCATTTAATCTCAAAACAGGCATGAAACTTTCACGACGAGACTTCTTAGGAAAGCTGCTTGACATGCAATATGAACGAAACGATATGGAATTCACGTGGGGCACGTTTCGCGTACGTGGAAACAGTGTAGACGTGCACTTAGGGCATGTGCTGCGCGTAGAATTCGATGGAGATACAGTAAAAAAGCTCAGTCTTGTAGACCCCTTCAATTTTTTTGAAAAAACCGTGCTCAATGATTTCTTTTTATTTCCTGCAAAACATTTTGTCGTTGACAAACAAGACAAAGAAGATGCAATAAAGACTATTCGAAAAGAACTTGAGCGTGAACTTCCAAAAATTGATGACCTCCTTATCAAACACCGGCTCAAAAAAAGAGTTGAATACGATTTAGAGATGATAAAAGAGCTGGGCTACTGCAACGGCATTGAAAACTACTCGCGCCATTTTGACAAACGAAAACCCGGCAAAGCACCCTACTGCTTGCTTGATTACTTTCCAAAAGACTTTCTTGTTGTTATTGATGAAAGCCACCAAACCATTCCGCAAGTGCGGGGCATGTTTAATGGGGATGTTGCGCGAAAAGAATCACTTGTCAGATATGGGTTTCGCCTTCCTTCCGCATTTGACAACCGCCCGCTCAAGTTTAATGAATTTGAAACCTATCTTAAAAACGCCATCTTTGTTTCAGCAACACCCGCAGACTATGAAAAAAAACATAGCAGCAACATTGTTGAACAAATCATCCGCCCAACTGGACTTGTAGACCCCCGTATTGAAACACAACCAATCACCGGACAAATGAACACGCTTCTTTCTGAAATTACTGCTACAACAAAGAAAGGAAACCGCACACTGGTTACCACACTCACCAAGCACTTGGCAGAAGAACTCACCGAATTTTTAAGCACAAAAGGTGTGCGCGTTCGCTACCTGCACTCCGAGATTGACACGCTAGAGCGAAGTGAAATAATCAGACAACTGCGCGCAGGCGACTTTGACGTGCTTGTTGGCATCAACCTGCTTCGAGAAGGCCTTGACATTCCTGAAGTCGCACTTGTTGCCATTCTTGACGCAGACAAACAAGGATTCTTGCGAAACGACACCTCACTTATTCAAACCATTGGCAGAGCTGCACGAAATGCTGAATCAAAAGTCATACTCTTTTGCGACAAGATAACCGACTCGATTAGGTTTGCTATTGCTGAAACAGAACGCAGACGAAACATTCAAACCGCGTACAACAAAAAACACGGCATCACACCAAAAACCATCAAAAAAGAAGTGGGAAAAGAAATTACCACGGTTAAAGACACAAAACACGTGCCAAAAAAAGAAATACCTGCCATTATCTCCCAGCTTGAAATCGACATGCAAGAAGCAGCAGACCAGCTCAATTTCGAGCTTGCCATACAACTGCGCAACCAGATAACACGACTCAAACAACGACTCTCAACAGAGGAGTAACTACAAAACAGCATTATGCAAAGCGTATAATTCAATTACCTATAAGTTTATTAAACATTTTTCTAGAAAGTAGAGAATTGTGCCCACAAAAACAGCTATAGAAGCAAAAAAACGCATACATTTAGTTAATGCGCCAAAATGCAAGATTGATAACCTCACCCAAGAGGAAAAAAGAAATTACTTTGCTACTACGGGAGAAACACAAGCAGGCTGGGACTTTGAAACAACTGAAGAACTTTGGTCTGCCTACTTACAACACAAGCAAAAATATGAGCATGATGTGCTCTCATTTAAAAAAAAAGCGAAAAGAAGAATTAGTTGTTGCATACCACAATCTCAAACATATGCAACAATTAAAAGGACATGCATTTTCATACCTTCCAAAAGGCCATGTAAGCCATGACCTTGAGCGATTACTCAATGATGTCAATGCAGACATTGACCTCGCGCACGCAATCACGCTAAGCACGTACAGGCGGGATAAAAAAGAGCGGGAAAACAGCGGCGTAAGAACAATAGACCAACAAATCATACACGAAGCATTAGCTCTGCCGTGGCTGAAAATAAATCAGTATATCGGGCCAGACTATGTCAAAAGCCAGGTTATTGATGCAGCAGAAACAGGACAATCCCTCTTGCTCTTAGGAGAGCCGGGTAACGGAAAATCTCACTTAGCAAAGAGCCTTGCAGAACTCCTTGCTATATTTGGAGAACCACAACTTGTTGACTTGCTCTGCGAACCAAATCCTGAAGAAGCTGAAGAAAATAAACCGCTCATAACTGCAGTGCCTGTTGGAAGCTTAAAAGAATACAATCATTTTCTTGAAGGAAAAAACGGAGATTTTTTCTTGCAATGGCGCCAAGAACACAAAGATGCGTATCGTTTTTTCCAAATCCTTGCAGGGGTCGCAATTCTTCCCATAGCCTACTTTTCGTATGATACTCTTGTGAACGCATTTGAGCTGGTCAAAGGAACCGCGTTTGCAGGAGGAAAACTGGTTTTTGACGCAGTCGTTGGCGGCCTTGCAACTGCACTAGGGTGGGGTCCGCTGCTTGGCTCACACGGAAAAAAACCGTTCAGTTACTTTTTTTCACAAAAAAACAAGAAACCAAAAAAACTCGTTGACAACAGCGACAAGCTAACACCCCCCTGCCGTGAAGTAACCGGTGCTGAAACATCAGACTTATTTGGATATGTGCGCCACGACCCCTACCAGAGCGGTGGGCTTGGCACGCCTGCGTACAAGCGGGTTGAAGCAGGAGAAATACACAAAGCACACAAAGGCGTGCTCGTCATTGATGAAGCTCGTTCGCTCAACGAACAAATCCTCAACTGGCTGCTTACCGCGTGGGAAGATAAATCATGGCCAATACGAAGTCTTGGCTCATCAGGAAGCAACAGTGCGGCAAGCGTAAGCACTGCACCAGCGCCATGCGATTTTAGGCTTGTCATGGCAACAAACAATCTTGAAGGGATACTCGCAAACCCTGCATTTCGCTCACGACTTCTTGACAAGGCAATACAAGTAATCATGCCTGTATCCCAGAGCATAACCCCAGAAAATCTCAGAGAATATGCGTATTTTCCGCTCTCTGTGTATGAAGATGACCTTAACAATGTGCGAACCACGCTCAAAACGTTGAAAATGGGAAATGAAGAAGAAATAAAAGCAATTCTCGAAGAAACAAGAAGCACACTCTATCCCCACCTGAATAAAAAAGAATGGGTTCTGTTCACGAAAAAAATGTATGAAGAACAAGACCTACAAGATTTAAGCATTGAACGCCAACAACTCGTCAGAACCATGTATGGCGTAAACTACTATGGAGAACTGTCTCTTGACAAACTCTTTGAAGAACACTTCATACCAGACGTAGCGCACAAATACGCAAGAGGACACCTAAGCTACAAGCAAACGGTAGAGAGAATTGTTGATGACCTCTTTATAAAATATCCAAGAAACAATCAAGAACACCGTACAAAAAGAGAAGAAAACATGTTCTCGCTTGTGCAGGATGTTATGTACATCCCCTGGACGCGAGAAGCAGTCATAGAGATGGTTGAATGGCTTAAATCATGGTCCCCCCAAGATGGTCACGTTTCAACACAGCTACGACCGCTCAAAGGGGTTATACGCTCTGCAAGAGACGAATTTTATCAAAGAAAGTTCTACGCGCAACAAGAAGGAAATTACATAACGCATGAACACTTTAGAATTGCAATAGAAAAGAAAAAATCAGTTGAACACAAACACGTAGACAAACTCAATCAGATGATGGAAAACTACAAAGAAATCATGACAAGCGGCTTAAAAAAAGGCCAGGTAAACGCGCTTGCAGTTATACCATCAATCTATCAGGGTTTAGTTTCACCAATCCTCTCCCAAGCAGTTCCAAAAAACGAACATGAAGCGGGAGTAGCCTATATTGGAAGAATACAAAAAGAAAAAGAAGTGAACGAATCCTATCTTGAATTATCTTTAAAACAGGTTGACACAAATCTACTACGCGTCTATAACAAACCACTTGATAAACAAGTACGACTCCAGTTTTATGATTTTAAACAAGCAAGCGACGGGGACAGCGCAACACTAGCGCTCACCATTGCGGGCATGAGTGCGCTCTACAACGCGCGTATCGACCAAAGCATTGGCTTAACCTCATCAATGAATGTTCATGGAGAACTCAAAGAAGTTGGCGGCGTGAAATGGAAAATTGAAGGCGCAATGGAGCGCGGGCTAAAAAAAGTAATTATAAGTGAGAAAAACGCAAAAGATATCATACTTGACAGTTACAAAGGAAAAATTGACATCATCCCCTGCAAGTACATGGAAGAAGCAGCACTTCACCTCTTCCCAAACATCAGCGAAAACGAGATGCTCAGAAGCAGGCTTGAAGAATTACTTGGCGAACGAACAAAACAAGCCGCCAGCTAAACACTTACTCAAGATATGATTCAAGAGGAGGCTTATCATAAAACCTAATCAACAATAGTTAATTATTGTTTTTAATCCTGTCGGAAAAAACCACAACATTTTAAAAGGGATACAACACAGCGTTGTGTCAATTACCTATGAAACTACACATCCTCAATCCTCTTTTAGCGGTTGAAACTCCCCTCACAAGCGCGTTTAGCGGCTTAATTGAAGAAATAGCCTATGATACTCTTGAGATTCCTTTTGAATGCAGAAACGAATTAAGCAAATTCTATGCAAACGGCACGCTTGGCTCTGAGGACAGAAAACTCTATGATAAAGACGCGCTGTTTGCACACTTGAACAAGCACCATGCAGGCAAGAACATTCTGCTTTTTTTGGACGGACCGCTTGTGCAAAGCACGTATGGGGATTATCGCGCAATTAACGGGTTTTACCAGAATGGGCACGCATTAGTCGCAGGCGACATGAGCGAAGAAAAACAACGCGCAACAGGCATTCATGAGCTTGGTCACCACTACGACCTTAAACACCACAGCGATTGCGTGATGCAAACAGGACATCCAAAACCAGAAACGTTTTGCAGTGAGTGTACAGCAACGCTAGAATCACTGGTTGAAGAAACCTGCGCACCACGTGCTGTTTAGCAAAACTCGCACACAGCAGTTTCCTGTTTTTTCGTGTTCACATCACAGCATTTTTGACAGCAAAACTTCAATTCATTTTTAGTTACTGTTTTTGAACCTAGCTTCTTAAGACAGTTTGCGCACAATTCTCCGCGCGATTTTGACGCTTTTTTTGCCATACTGCCCATACACACATTTGGTGCTTAAACACCTTACTCAGCCAAAATTGATAGTACCATTTGAAATAAGAATAAGCAACCATCCCATGAAAATAAGAAGCAGGCCAGCAAGCAAGCGCATGAACGGCTTGTTTAGCTCATGCCACTTTTTAACCTCATACAGTTCTTTTCCAAACGCAACAAGAACAAGAATAACTACAAGCGGAGAGACAAAAATAAGATTATAGAGCACTAAAAGCAGGCCAGCAGTCACGTCAAAGTACTGTGATAAAAGCGTGATAATTGCAAGATACGGCGCGCCCGTGCACGGCAGTTCAACTGCAGCAACAAACGCGCCAAGAATCATAACGCCTGGAATCGAAATGCGCATGGCTCGTTCACGCAATTTTTTTGAAAAACGATGCGGAATGGTAAGTGAAAAACCTTTACCATACCAAAAAAAATCTTTAATCTCAATGAGGCCTGCACCAATAATAAGCATGCCAACCACTATTGAAATATACTCGGTGAGCACGAGCGGAAACACGGTAAACGCGTAGGTAAGACCAAGACCTGCAAGCAAATATACGGTAAAAATTGATGTAATATAAAGCAAACCAAGCAACAGCATTCTTGAAACAGACTGTTTTGCGCTCATAATCACTGAAATCATAAGAATAAGCACGCCAATAGCACACGGGTTTACCGAGTCAATTACTGCAGTGATAAGAACAGTTCCAAGTGTGGGAAGGTACGCTTCAACCGCCACTACTCTCAGCCTCCACTACATCTCCGCGCTCTATTGCGCGCTCGTACGAATCGCATAGGGCATCAGTTGTATTTGTTTGCGCACCAAATTCCACAATAACACAATCCCCTGGCGGCACGTACGCAAATGGCGCAGGAACGTATTCGTCAAACGAGTCAATACGCGTGAGCGTGTACTGCATGTTTGTTGTCATGCCCGCGCGAGCGTCTTGCACGCGAAGCACAAAAATATTAAACACCGCAGGCGTGCCATCACAACCGATTCTCGTATCCATAGTTACAATACCATTAGAAGTGGGCAATAAGAGCGAGTAGTCATCAACACGGCCCCCAATCACTTCAAAAAACTCGCGGAGCGTCACATCACTTATGTTAACAACCACTCCTTCAACGTGCATGCGATTATCCCCATGCACATGAAACACCGACGTGCCAACACGGTTTGATAACCCGCTTGGGTCAATAATATCAACAGGGCTACCACAATTATAAATCTCAAAATCAGCGTGCCAGTGCACAGGTCCACCGGTCTCAGACGTGACGTTCATAAAAAGCGTGCCAACCACAAGATACCCTGAAACCAGAATAAGAGGAACCACAATGCCAAGAAAAAATACTTTTTTCTGCAACTTTGATGGTTTTTTCATGCTCACGGCAAGAATGACAAAAACGCCGGAAACAAAAGAGCCAACCAGTATAACATCCCAAAAGAACCATGCAAGCACGCCAGCCCTCTGCGCATCTTCATGCGCGAACGCGCCAGAAATGAACACGCCAAGGGCTATGAAAATAATCACCCTATGCACCAAACTACTTGCGCGCAACTGCACTACACTCCCCTGTTTGTATACTTCTCCTTGCGCATTATTCAAAAACGTTTCTCTCCCGCCCAGAATCTCATTTGGTGCAGAGAGCAAGACTTTAAAATAGCGAAATTTTTCTAACGTGTTATTCACATGTTTAAAGTTGAATATGAAGTCAAAGAGGACAAACCCCTCATTCACGTGTTCTCACGCGGTGCGGATAAGAAGAAACGCGTAGACATAGTCACTGGCGTTGAACCCTACTTTTTTGTGCTTGCAAAAGACCAAAAAAAAGCGGAAAAACTAGAACACGTAGTGCGCGTTGAAGCAGAAACAAAAAAAACAACCCTTGATGGCCAAGCAGTTGTTAAAGTGGTTTGCAACATTCCCGCGCACGTCAAAGAGTTGCGAAAAAACTTTGAACACACGTTTGAAGCAGACATTCTCTTTACCAATCGCTACGTAATAGACACGTATGACGCGATTGAACAAGACCCGCTTCGCGTGTGCTATCTTGACATTGAAACAAACACCGATAACACGCGGCCAAATATTGAGCAGGCAGACCATGAAGTAACTGCTATCGCGCTTTTTGACTCATTTGACAAGGAGTGCACAATTCTCACCTGGCGCAACGATTTTAAAACAGAACAAGAAAAAAAAACCTACAAATTCGAGATTAACGGCAAAACCATGCGCGTCAAAGCAACCATTGTAAAAGAAGCAACTGAAAAAGACCTGTTTGCAAATCTCATCGCGTATTTCAACCGCGTTGACCCGGATGTTATTACCGGCTGGAACGTGAAGCATTTTGACATTTACTACCTTATCAAACGCATGGAAGCACTTGGACTTGACCCAAACGCGCTCTCCCCTCTTAATTACACAAAAATCCGCGGTGGATTTAGCGGCACAAACCCCGTGATTAAAGGACGCATCATTTTTGACCTGCTTACGGGATATCGCAAGATGGTGATGGGACAAATGAAGTTCTACACCCTTGACCACATTAGCAGCCAGGAACTTAATGCAAAAAAGATTGCCATGCCAAAAACGTGGGGAAACATGTGGCGTGAGAACTTTGACACGTTTATTGAATACAACGCAAAAGACACGTATCTTGTATACGAAATTGATCAGAAGCGAAAAATCATTGACTACTATGATGAAGTGAGGCGCATGGCACACTGCGATTTTGATGACGTGATTATGAGCATGCGCACCTCAGACTCGTTTATTCTTACCTACTGCAAAGACAAGTACGTGTTGCCAACAAAAGCAGGCGTGCAAAAACGAACCAGACTCAAAGGAGCAATCGTACTTGACCCAGTAAAAGGATTGCATGAAAATGTTGCAGTTGTTGACCTCAAATCACTGTACCCAAACATCATTATCAGCTGCAATATCAGCCCTGAAACCATTCTTAACAAAAAAGAGCAGGATTGCGTGACTATTGACCACACCTATTTTTCAAAAACGCGTGCGGGCATTTTTCCAGAAATTCTTGAACACATCTTCAATCGCCGAATTCTAATCCAAAAAGAGCGCGACACGCACAAGAAGGGCAGTGAGGAATATAAACGCTTGGAAGCAAAACAGTACGCAATAAAGATTGTGATGAACAGTTTTTATGGCGTATCAGCAAACCCTCATTTTCGCCTCTACAAAAAAGGCGTGGGCGATGCTATCACAAAAGTTGGCAGAGACACAGTATTGTGGAGCAAGAACATTGCAGAAAAAAACGGTTACACCGTCCTCTACGGGGATACAGACAGTATTTTTGTCACAAAAAAAGACGCGCACAACAGTATAGCAGAAGGCAAAAGCGTTGCAGAAATTCTCAATGCATCATACCAAAAACTGCTTGACCGGTATAACGCGCCAAAAAACATGCTCAGCGTTGAGTTTGAAAAACTCTACTACAAACTCCTCTTATTTCCTGAAACTAAAAAACGCTATGCAGGACTTATCACGTGGTATAAAGGAAAAGACATCCCTCCTGAAATCTCAGTTACCGGTCTTGAAACCGTTCGCTCAGACAGCTCTGAGCTTGCCAAGCAAACCCAGCAACACGTGCTTGAAATGCTTTTTTCAGGCAAAACACGTGAAGACGTAAACGAGTATTTGCGGCACGTGCGCGAACAAATTCGCAAAGGAAACGCGCGCTTTGAAGAAATAGGCATTTCCTCACCGCTCAAAAAACCAATCACCGCATACAAAGTTGACCGCCCCTCAGTTCGCGCAGCAAAATACGCAAACAAACATATGGATGCGAATTTTGATGTTGGTTCGCGCTTTTATGTTATGTATGTTAAAGACGTGCCAGGAAAACCCCCTACTGATGTTATTGCATTCTCAAATGACTGGGACGTGCCCAAAGGAACCGTTGTCAATGTGGATAAACACATTGAAGAAGTGACCGGCGGCAAGATTGAACGCATCTACGACGCTGTTGGCTGGGAAAAAGAAAAACCGCAAAAGAATTTGAACACGTGGTTTTAACTACCAGCCATCACAACCATTACGCATAACAAGCGCCCATAACGCGAGTGAAGATGTGTGCGTGTTTGGATACCTGCTCGTTTCAATACCAGACCAAAACCCAAAACTGTCCTGCGCGTCCACGATTTTTTGAGTCCAGATATCATCATACAAATCAGGTTGCGCATAGGCAATAACTGCTGCGATTTCAACAAACGCATCATCAACAAACGCGTTTTCATTGTTTTGCGCTGCAAGTTCTGCCGCGTTTTTTTCAATAAGTGCCGTGGCAAATTCATCACTAATGCATCCCCGCTCTTTTGCAAACATAAGCGCAAGAACAAAATGCGCTTTAAAATACGCGTCTGAAACGTATTCTCCGCCACTATTTTGATGCGCATCAAGTGCTTGCGCGTAATCTTTAGAAAAGTATGACTCATTAGTGTTACAAAGAAGCGCGCGTGAAACAAACGTGAGTGCTGACACATTGTTTGCGCGCACTGACTGGTCATATATTAAAATTTCATAGGATGGTTCAAATAAAGAGCGAATAGTGTATGCATACAGTTCACGCGCTTTTTTGACAAGAGACGGGTATGTACATGATTCAAGAATGTTTTTCAAAACCCACGGCGTGCTCATATCACTTTGATTAATTGACAAGAACCACGTTAAAGACGCATTAAGAACGGGTGAGGTTTCTTCAAGCGGGTAAAACTCGGTGGGTGAGGTATTAATTTGCAGGGGAAAGCGTTTAACAAGTTGGGCATCTGAATAGCGCGAATACTCTGAACTGATAAAAAAAAAGGAGTTAAACAAGACAAGCAGCACAACACCCATACCAAAGAATCCGAGCAGTAAGATTACCTGTTTGTTCATACCTTACTCTACGCTCATGGTTTTGTTTTTAATCTTGCGCCCAAAAAAACCCTAGCGTTCGTTCTGTATTTTAAGCGTTCCACAATCAGCGCAGCCTGTTGCGTACTTGTTTGACAATTGAGGCCATGCTTCTTTTGCTTGCGCAATGTATTGTGGGGTTATCAGGTTTGCATTACTCTGATGGTAGTCAACACCAAACGAGGTTGGCTGCATGCCGGTTCTGGTTTCTGCAATACCCCATGGTGAAATGTCTTTTGCCATGTCGCCAAGTTCATAGACTTGTTTGACTCGCTCAAGAATTTTTGTGCAGGTTACCCCGCTTTGGCCATGCTCTTTGTTGAACGCGCATACCTTATTAATTAAGTCAACAAGGCTCTCTGATTCATTAAAAACGTTTTCCAAATTGAAATCCATAGTGATTCACCCGCACTAATGTGTTATAAATTATTCGCCCTAACGCCACCCATTCTGTTTAGCACTATTCTTTTGAATCTCACTAAATTTTCCATCAGAGTATATCATGCGAATATGATTGTTATTCTCATCAATGGTTTCAAGAAAAACCGGTTTTCCCCACACCTGATAAAGCGCTTTAAGCGATTGGTTAGTAAGATAGGGTTGCAACGTCACTTGACGCGGTTCAAGACCCATGTTAAGCACGGTTTTAACATCATGCACCAGATGAAGCCCGCCCTGACCATTGAAGTCGCCGCCGCCCGCAGATACTGCAATGCGCGGCAGACCCATATTGTACTTGCCAAAAAGCAGGGCGCGTTTCACATCATCAAACTCTCTGCTGGTTATTTGTGCTTCAGGGTTCCACCACCACCAACGGCTCTTGTTCTCCTCATACACCATGAGGTCGCGTGCTTTTTCAGCAAAGAATTCAGGCGTAAAATACTCCTCAAAGAGACTATAGTCAATGTGAGTTGCAGCAATCTCAAGCACTTTATTCCATCCTTTTTTGAAATCAAGCGAATTAAAATCAATGTTTAAATTGCGTCGTGATGCTTTTTCATCAAGTTCGTAGTCAAGACCAAAACGCCCTGAGCCCCACTTCTCAATCACGTGCATAAGCAGGTCAAGACCAATACGGTACGGGTTTAATCCTTCACGAGGATGAAGCATGCCATTTGTTCGGTGCTTAATCCAGTCAATAGTCTCTCCAATTGGAAGATTATTGTTCATAGCATACAATAAGTCAACACTTGCAGAAAATCCTTCGTGCAAGACTTTGAGATTTTCAATGCGATAATCAAAGCGGGTGATGCCGTTTTCAAGAAGCAACACTTCCCGCTGCCAGTCCTCAAGCTTAGTGGAGTAGTGGGCCACAAACTCAAGCACGTTATAGGTTCGTTTTGGAGGGTGTTGCGTTTTTTTGTGCTCAGAGCGGGCTTTAACTACGCGCTCACGCATTTTCTTTGAATTATTCAAGACATCATCTAAAAACGTGAGCGGATTTTCCTTGTCCATGTTTGCAATCGCTTGCAAATCACGTTTTGGCAGGTCTTCATAAAAATCAGTGAGCGTATTGAGAATGCTTGCAACATCCCGTATTTCATCTACTGCATCTTCACCAACCAAGTCTTCAAGCTCCTGGTAGCGTTCCTGCTGGAAATTCATGTACCCAAAAGGCGAGATGGGTCTGAATTTGCGCGCATACGCATTATTATGGTCCACATGCATGTGGCCAAACACGTGCGCCATAACAAGCTTGACATCAGTCATGTTGTTCACATTATAAATATACGCGCTGTTTGGCTCAACATGGCCTTTTTTCCACACACCCGTTGATGCAACGATTTCATACACAATCCAATTACCCATGCTATGCCCTTTTCGCTGCACTTCAAACTCTTGGCCAAGCGACCAGTGGTCAGGTCGTGCTTTCCAACCTCCTTTTGCAACAATTTCTGAGAGGCCTTCTAAATCAACGAGATAAAAATCAGTGTCACCATACAAGAGATTGAGATTCTTTTGCATCCAGTTAGAAATATTTGACGCTTCTTTTGTTAATTCCTTGTTTTGCAAATATCCTTCAAAAACCCTGATTTTTGGTTTTCGTGCAGGAAGAAGCGCTTGTTCCGGCGTTGGGTCAGACTCATCAACAGGTCTCTGCTTTTTTGCCGTTGTAAAATCGCGGTCATACTTTATTTTCATAGATATCATTCAGCTCCATTTACGCTTTCTTTTTTCCAAAAAAGGTTTTCATTGCAGGCCACACTCCCTCTTCTAAACTCGTTGAGCGATGCATGCGAATAAGCTCACGATACGAGACGTTAGCTATGGTGATATCAAGAATGGATTCAAGCTCTTTACTAAACCTGCTTGAATCACTACTAGTAAAGTCCATCTCATAATAGCAAAAACGCGTAATATCCTTGAAGATGTCACTTACCAAATACCCAACCGGGTCATCATCACCCCATACTTGCCCGTCAGTCATGTGCACCACGTACACGTCTGTTGTTTCAGTATTGATAGTTCGCTTGTCAGCAGTCTTTTTAGGATATGTATTGCCATCAAACATAGCGCGCATAATCTCGTATGCAGGAACAAACATGGTACCACCATCACTTTTAAGACGATAATAGCCTTCACGTGTTTCTTCCCACGCCTGCGCGTTATGCGCAATAAACACTGAATCAACATGTTCATACGCTTCGCTTAACCATAATTCAGTAAGTTCAGTAAGCTCGTATGACAGGCGCATTTCTTCATCGCTAATTGAGCCGGAAACGTCACGAATAAAAATCGCAATTGCATTTTGCTCATGCTTGTAAGAATCTTTAGGAAGCAAGTATCTAAAGTCTTCAAGCTGTAAGTCAAAACGCAGTTTGCGCGCTGCACCATTAAACGCGCCTTTTACCAGAGCCATGTCAGGCTTGAGCAAACAAATCTCCTCTTGTCCGCGCCTTATTTTTGAAAGCACGTACTCGTGGGGCAGGTCTTCAATACCGTGGGGAAGCGTGGAAATGGTTTCTACCAATCCTTCAAGTGTGCTGATTGCAGAAAGCACGTTTGTTTTCTCAAGCGCGTTTTCAAAGATTTGGCGTGAAAATGATTCTTCAACCGTGTGTTCAAGAGAAAAGAGCGAGTCCTCACCGTTTTTGACAATTGCAGGAAAATTAAGTGATTTGAGCGTTTTTTCTTTTCCTGGCTTAACAAAGTCAAGCTCAAGTTCGTCACGCATGTATTCGATAAGCTCTTGTTTTTGCGTGTCTTCATAAATTGAATCTACTGGCTCATTTCCTGCTTCGCCATCCCGACCGGGTTGTCTTGGATGAAGCGGGTCGCCAGGTTTTCCTGGTCCTGTACCAACACCAGGCGTGCTGCCAATCCCTTCTCTTCTTGGACCATAGCGGATGCCAGGAAGACTTACTACCGGGATGCGAACCGGCTGGACTTGTCCTTTTCGCACGCGAGGAATTTGCTGGTATTGTTTTTTGCCCCACGCACCTTTTTTTGCGTTTTTTACGCGATTTTTATACTTTTTACGGCTCTTATAACTCATCAGCGTATCACCTCTCGCGCGTAGTATCTAAGGGTTGAAATGCCACACTCATCACAATACCCTTTATGTTCGAGTTTGTCAAGCAGTTTTTGCAGGCGTTCTTTGTCTTGAGAATTCAAACCCCCCTCACCGGCAAATTGTTCCCAATCAATATAGTCATCAAGGGTTTCTCCACCCTCAATAAGCCACGGATTTTCTTCAACAATTTGTGAAAACAGCGGCTTGCTTTCTTTGTCATAATACCAGTCGTCAACTTCTTTTTTGAGTGATTCCCCATCAATAACATTAAGCCGCGCTACGAGCTCACTGATATGCTCATCAATAGGCACTCTTCCACGACCAGCAACATCAACTTCGCTTATTCGTTCAAGTGCCTTTTTCTTAATAAGGTCAAGATACGTTGAGAAAAACGTTTCTAAACGCTCAAGACCGCCTTCACTATCAAACACCACTGAACGATAGGCAAGACTCACATCTGATTCAACAACGTCACCAATTTCTCGCATGACAAACTCAGTTGCGTGCGGGTAAAACTCGCCAATGTAGTCATCATCAGTATCTGCCTTGGCTTTTACAAAATCAAGAAGTGAGTCAAGAGTGAAGCATTCATGTTTTGAGCGCGCCTTTAATTCAAACAAATCAGCAACAACGCGGCGGGCAGAAAAACCCTCTGTCCAGCCATCACTAGGCGGCACATTTTTTCCAACACGCAAACGGTTGTGCACAAATTCAAATTCTTTTTTGCTCAGTTGCTTGTACGTTTCAAAGCGGTCGTACACATCAATAATTTCAAACAGGGATGGGTCATCATCATCAAAGAGCTCGGCAATAGAGTCACCGTCATGTTTGACCCGGGTTGCCACACTAAACATTGAAACCAATTTCATAATGCCTGGTGAAAAGTGCTTGAAGGGTATGTTTGCGCGTTCATAGATTTTTTGTTCTTCAGAATAGGAAAGGTTTCTTCGAACGTACACGGGAAGAATGCGGTCTTCAAAAGGAGCGCGATTTTCTATTTCTTTTGCAACATTCTCATTTCCATACAAGAATGCAGTAAGGTCAGGCTGTGAACTCTTGCCCGTCTCATCAGTAACGCGTTTATCTGCAAGATTAAGCAATAATTGGTAGCTGATATCAGGGACATGGTCAAGGTCTCTGTCATCAATAGCAATGTTGAGAATGCCTCTGCTCGCACTTTCAATTGCACGCGGAAATTTTTTGTAAAAATTCTTATCCGTAAGCTCAATTGAAGCAACATTTGGCTTGAGCCGGATAACTTTCACAAATTCGCCAATCATGTCAAGAATTTTTGACGCGCCACCTTCCAGTTCTTGTGATGCCTGCGTGTCCTCATCCCTATAACGGGTAAACCCGTCATCTGAGAATTTTTCAGCAAACTCGCGAAAACCAGATGCTTCATCAATAAGGCGCTTGCTGTATTCTACGGTGCATGAAGAACAAAGCTCGCCTGCATGATTGTGGGATGTTGTGATAAACGAAGGCAATAACGACCGTTTTGAGGTCAGTAAGTGAAGCGGTTCTTCAGAGAGCGGACAGTTATACGCTCCGTTTGCCGTTTCGCCATGTTTTTTAAAGCCAAATGTGTAGCGCGGGTTTCGTTCTAATTCCTCAACAAGCCCTTCTTCAAGACGCTGACCAATATGGGTTTTACCACTGCCAGTTGGACCCACAAGAAGAATAAGCGGCACTTTTCCCTGCTTATAGAGCAATGATGCCTGATACAACCGGTCAGTAAGTGTGTTTAACACGTCAGATAAGCCGGTTACGGGATGGTCTCCTGTTCTAAAAAAAAGGTATTCCTGCATGCCATTAGGGTGGCTTATTTTGCCATCAGAAAGGATACGATACAAACGCTCAGGGCTTGATTCAGTAATATCACCAAAACCCATCCCCACCTTTTTTCCTTTTACCACGGTTGACATATACTCTTTTAACGTGAGTGGCGCATATGAATTGATAAATGCCTGAAAGCGCTCCTTATCCAGTAGCGATTCAAATGCTTCACTTATCCGTCCATTACCATCCATATTAGCCGCCTCACACTCTTCTTGCAAACACGGGGTTGTGCGCTTTTCAAAGAAGAGCTCAAAAACCCAAAAGAGGGTGTTATGCCCACTTAGTGGACGTGGTTAACGCCTCTGCGTGCTTCTGATGCGTAACCAATAGCAACGCTTACGCAAGCTTTACAATACCCGCTTGATTTCATAGTTGTAATCAACTCATTGTTTGATTCGCTAAAGAGCACGGTAATATCACTTACTTTAGCAGGAAGAATATACGACTGCGCGTACTCTTCCATTGCCCTGCGAAATGACGAATCTTCTTCAAGAAGCGTTTTGGCAAGAACCGCATAAATGTTTCCGTTTTTTTGGAAACTCTTATTTTTCATATCTTTTTGGCGGTATCGAAGGTTGTCTGCAACAAACTGTCTAAACTGTTTTGGATTTGAAACGCCTGATGCTTTTTCAATACGCGAGAGAAACTCAGAGTCAATGTGCTGTTCTAGACCGCGCGCATCAAGGTATTTGTTTCTGCCATTAACTTCAGCATAGGATTGCGTAATATATTTTACGCTCAGGTCGGTGAGTGTTGCATCACCAATAATTGCTCTGCGAACATCGCGCACAACTGATTTCTTGTACTCATTCATTGCTTCGCCAAGCGCTTCTTCAGTAATGCGCAGGCGAGTTGCGTCATTAATGCCATCATACCGTGCAACAAGGTCTTCAAGTGTTTTCTCAATAGGCAAGAGCGAAATACACCCATCCTCATGGTCTTTGTCAAAGAAGTTATCGCGTGTTGATGCAGGAAGTGCGCGAACTTTTGATTCAAACACATCCTTAAGGTCTTGGAAGAACGAGAACGGAACGCCATAATAGATTCCCTCTGTTTTCTTGCCAAAGGGTTTATTGTGCGCTTCTCGCAACAATTCCTCATGAAGTGCCTGCAATTCTTTTTCAATGCCGTGAGGCATTTCTCCATTGTACACTTTTGCTTTTTGGAGCAATGACACTTTCAAATCAGATGCAGGTTCATCAAGGGCGGAGAGCACGCCAAGCGGTGAGAGGAATTTTTCTACAAACCGTGGTGGAATGTGCACGCCATTTGAGGTACCATACACGCGATTTTTTACCGCGCGCGTAAGGTCGTCTATCACGAGAATAGAACTCATCTCAAAGGGTCTGATACGGCGTTGCAAGTATTCAGCAAGTGATTTATCATTTCGTGCTTTCTCATACTCGCCAAGGTTAGTGGTACCAACCATAACAGTATCAAGCTGCACGGGAAAGTTGTTTGGCATCACAATACGATCCTGGATGACATCAAGAAGCGAGTCTAAGAATTTTGTTTCCTCAGGATTCTTGTACATTTCTGAGAAGGTAGTCAAATGTCGTTGTGATGACCAGCTGTTTATCATGCCGCCCATACGACCAAAATGAAAGGTAAGGGGGTGGCCAAAACCGCCAAAAAGCGCTGCGCGGGATAAGTCAGAGTTTCCTCCAAACAATTCTTCTGAGTTAAAGGATTTCATGTTTTTTGGTCGAACCTCGTAGGGGCGCACGTCATGGAAGGGACTTAATTTCACCACGCTCATCAGGTCTGACATGTTGCTAACCCCGTTATCACGAAGGGTTTTTGTCACAAACGAACAGCTTGGACAGCGATGCGCTGCTGAACCCGACTGGATGTGCTGCCATTTTGGTAAACTCTCATTCACATCAGCAAGCAGGTCATGCAATTCTGCTGATTGCATGAAATTAAGCGGGGTTTCATGCGCAGGGCATCGAACACTGGTGAGTCCGCCAAAGTGTTTTTTGTAATCAGAAACGTCAAACTGAACGGTGTACATTTCACCTTGAGGTTTCGTGCCAAACAAGTCAAGCGTGTCTGACATTATTTTCACAATATTAGTCTTACCCGTTGCAGTTGGACCATAAAAGAGCGCAGTTTTTGCCTGAAGAGCAGGGTCAAGAATTGCTGCATTCAAATATTTTATGAAATTATCTGCAGCGCGCTCTTGACCATAAATTGCACCATAAGTATAACGTGCGCCTTCATTTATTGGATAATCAAGGAAATTCCATCGGGGAATGTTCCACGGCTTCTGCTCTTCACCGCGTCCAAACATGCGCAGCGCAGCGTACAAGCGTTGGTATGCGCGAAAACCAAGCGAGGGTGTTTGTGTAAGTCGTGTGCTAAAATCGGAAAGTGACATTTCACTTCCTTCAAACGTGTCTGGATTAAGTTCATAGGTTTTATTTGAGTCTAACATAACGACTTCCGAGTTTTTCATAAGTATCCCCATATGGTTTAAGCATTCTTTTAAAAAACCAAATATAAATATTTCCAACCCGTAAAGACAGTTATGAAGAACTTAATTGCGAATTCTTTTTACCGGAGCCCCGGTCCACACTCCTTTTGTGACATGTTTGTTCATAGGAACAAGTGAATTTGCACCAATAACCACATCGTCATCAATCACTGCACCAGGAAGAATAAGTGTGCCATACCCAATCAGGCAATTGCTGCCAATTTTAACCGGCGCAACGGTTACTTTTCCCTCCTGCTGCAAGTGGGCTGAGACAACCACGTTTGAGGTAAGCGTGTTATTGCCTATCTCAAAGAGCGACGGGTCAAGAAATTTTCCGCTAATCGTGGTTTTTTTGCCCACTTTTGCGCCAAGCAGTTTAAGCAGCCATTTATTGACCTGGGGAATGTTGAGAATGTAAGGAAGGCGCAGTGATGATTCCAAAAAGGAGTTATATAATAACCAGGACATGCCCCGCCTGCTTCGGATACTAAACGTGCCTGGACGAATACTAAACCCAAACACGCGCAGCACACGCTGGCCAATTGCTATCATAAGGGGAATAGTAAAGAAAAATATGTTTATTGACAGAGCAAAACCAAGCGCGCGAAACAAGAGATGGGTAAGCGAGAGTGCAGGAAAAGTAGTCCACATAAGTTGATTGATAGCAAGAACCGGCATGACTGCAACTACAAACACCGACAAAACAAGCACACTAATAAATAAGTAAAAAAAGAAATTTACTTCAAACGTTTCTTTACTATGCATTATACAGATGAGAGCGGGCACGCATTAATATGGATTACGCCCTGTGTGTGAAAGTCACTTTCACATGACTACAGAATATTTATAAGAAACAATGCGCTATGATGTAGCAAATATGTTGTGGTCTCCCAAATGGTAGAACACAACGTGTTGTAGTTTATGGGGGGAATACACCAATGCGTTGTCCATACTGCACATCAGATGATTTGAAAGTTACTGATATCCGTGAGAGTGCAAATCACGTGAATCGCCGGCGAAGAGAATGTTTGCAGTGCGGAAAGCGTTTTACCACCTACGAACGCGTTGAAGACATAAAACTTCGGGTTGTCAAAAAAGATGGCTCTCGCGAACGATTTCATAGACAAAAAATTGTGGACGGCATTCTCAAATCATGCGAGAAACGACCCGTGTCTCATGAACAGGTTGAGCACGCAGTTGACGAGCTTGAAAGCGAACTGCGTCAGCGTGGCAATAATGAAATAACCAGTAGCGAGATTGGAGAACTGGTCGTAGAAAAGCTTCGCACCATTGACCGCATTGCCTATATCCGGTTTGCTTCGGTGTATCGTTCCTTTACTGACATCACTCAATTCGAAAACGAACTTAAAAAGCTTAAAGAGATGAACACAAATGGTTACACAGGTACGTAAACGGGATGGAAGAATCGTTGATTTTGATAAAGAAAAAATAACTAATGCCATATTTAATGCGGCACAAGCAGTGGGGGGAAAAGACCGGCAACTTGCAAGCATGATTGCAAACCACGTTGAGCGCGCAGTTCTCGAACAATTTGAAGACACAATTGCAAGTGTTGAAGAAATACAGGACCTTGTAGAAAAAATCCTTATAGAAAATGGTCATGCAAAAACAGCAAAAGCATATATTCTCTATCGCGAGCAGCACAGCCAAATTCGCGACATGAAACACTTGTTTGTCAATGTACACGAGCTCATGGACGGCTATCTTGACCAGGTTGACTGGCGCGTAAAAGAAAACGGCAACATGACCTACTCGCTTTCAGGCCTTATGATGCACACCACCGGTGCTATTATGGCAAATTACACGCTCTCAAAAGTGTACCCGCGCGAGGTGGGCGAAGCGCACCGCAGAGGAGACCTGCACATCCACGACTTAAGTATGGGTATTAGCGGGTATTGTGCGGGCTGGAGCCTGCGCCAACTCCTTACTGAAGGATTTAATGGAGTTCTTGGAAAAACAGACAGCAAACCCGCAAAACATTTGGACAGCGCGTTGTGGCAAATGATTAATTTTATTGGCACCCTGCAAAATGAGTGGGCGGGAGCACAAGCATTCTCAAGTTTTGACACGTATCTTGCGCCCTTTATAAAACAAGACAACTTGCCGTATGAAAAAGTTAAGCAGGCAATTCAGGGATTTATTTTTAACATGAATGTGCCCAGCCGCTGGGGCGGACAGACCCCCTTTTCAAACCTCACCTTTGACTGGATTGTTCCAGACGACATGAAAGAAACGCCCGCGCTTCTTGGCGGGGAGGCAATGAGTTTCACGTATGGCGAATGCCAAAAAGAAATGGATGTGATTAACCGCGCATTCATGGAAGTTATGATGGAAGGCGATGCAAGCGGCAGGGTGTTTACCTTTCCCATTCCCACCTATAACATCACCAAAGAATTTAACTGGGAGAGCGAAAACGCGAATATGTTGTTTGAGATGACTGCTAAATATGGCATTCCTTATTTTCAGAATTTCATCAACAGTGATTTGAACCCTTCAGACGTTCGCAGCATGTGCTGTCGACTGCAAATGGATCTTCGCGAACTGCGAAAACGCGGAGGCGGATTGTTTGGCGCTGCAGAAATGACAGGAAGTCTTGGCGTTGTCACTATCAACCTTCCGCGCGTTGGGTTTCTTTCAAAAACAAAAGAGGAATTTTTCAAACGTTTAGAATACCTCATGCAAGTTGCAAAGAAAAGTCTTGAAATCAAGCGCAAACTCGTGCAAAAGAATATGGACAACGGACTTATGCCTTACAGCAAGCGCTATCTTGGCACGCTCAAAAACCACTTTTCAACCATTGGCATTGTAGGCATGAATGAAGCGTTGGTTAATTTCATGAATAAAACCCTTGTTGACCCGCAGGGTCGCGCGTTTGCTCTTGAAGTTATGGATTTCATGCGCGCACACCTTCAGGATTTTCAAGAAGAAACAGAAAACATTTACAACCTTGAAGCAACACCGGCAGAGGGGACCGCGTATAGACTAGCACGCATTGACAAAAAACTCTACCCCGACATTATTGTTGCAAACGAGTCAAATGCAGCAGAAGGCGCTGAACCGTACTACACAAATTCAACCCACTTGCCGGTTGGTTCAACAGATGACATTTTTGAAGCACTTGAACTCCAAGACGCGTTGCAAACTAAGTACACAGGGGGGACGGTTCTTCACGGCTTTATGGGTGAACGCTTAATTGACCGTGAATCCTGCAAAATGCTGGTAAAACGTATTGCCCACAACTATAAACTACCCTATTTTACCATGACACCTACATTTAGCATTTGTCCAGTGCATGGGTATCTTACTGGAGAGCATCAGAGTTGCCCGCAAACACACACACCACTCCAGTACGCGTCGTTTGGTGTTGAGAGCGCGAATAATGAGGGCACAACAGTGCAGACCCTGCCCTGTGAAGTGTTTAGCCGCGTGGTTGGCTATTTTAGGCCGGTTCAGAACTGGAATCATGGCAAGCGGGAAGAGTTTAAGGACAGAAGAACGTATAACGAGCACGTGTCCCATCAAAGCGGGTTTGCAAAACGCGGAGAAGATTAGAAGCAATGATTGCAGGTGTGCAGAAAACGTCACTCATTGATTACCCACAGCATGTGAGCTTTGTTGTGTTCACAGGCGGCTGCAATTTTCGCTGTCCGTATTGCCACAACCCCGAACTCGTGGAACCGGCATCACAACCACTCAGCGAGCGTGATGTGCTTGCTGATATTGCACGGCGCAAAAAAATTATTGACAGCGTGTGCGTGACTGGAGGCGAGCCTACCCTGCACAAAGCGCTCAAACCATTTCTTGAAGGTGTAAAAGCGCTCGGTCTTAGTGTCAAACTTGACACAAACGGCACAAACCCCGCGTTTCTCAAAGAATTGGTTGATGGTGAATTGGTTGATTACGTTGCTATGGACATTAAAGCACCTCTTGACGCGTACACGCGCGCAACTGGCGTGAAAACCAATGCAAACGCGTTGCGTGCAAGCATTCGTTTCATCATCAAGAGCGGAATTAGTCACGAGTTTCGCACCACGTTTGTTCCCGGCGTTGTTTCAAAACAAGACGTGCCACGCATTCTTAAGGAAATTAAAGGAGCACAACAATACTGCATTCAGCAATTTCGTCCAACAAAAACCCTCGACCCCCAGTTCAAACACACAACGCCGTTTGACGCAGCCGCGCTCTATGACATACAAAAAACGTGCGCGTCAGATATTCCTATTATTGTTCGCGCCTAAACACCTACGAGTGCACCAATCACTGCTCCAATGCCATATGCCACGAATGCGGCAAGCCCCCCCACAACAAGCATTTCAAGACCTGCGCGAATCCAGTTTGTTCCCGTTACAAAATAGCGCAGCGCGCCAAGCACAAACAAGGTGACTGCGGTAAACACAATAGCAATTGGAAACATATCTGCGTTCAAGGAGAAGAGCAAGGCAATTACATACGAGAAGAGCGGAATAAACCCAAATGCTGCAAACGAGCCAAATGTAACAAGCGCGTTGTACACGGGTGATTCTTTTTCTTCAAGAATGCCCAGTTCATCGACCATCATAGTGTCAACAAACGCGCGTGGCTTTTTGAGAAGCGTATCAACAATAGTAATCGCATCTTTCTTCTCATACCCTTTTTGCTGGTATAAGTCAATCATTTCGTTTCGCTCACCTTCAGGATAATGGCGCATCTCCCATTCTTCACGTGTACGCTCGCTCTGCTGGTATTCGCGCTCTGATTTCGTGCTCAAATAATCGCCTACTGCCATGGAAATGCCATCAGCAATCAGGTTTGCAAAGCCAAGAATCAACACAATACTCGCATCAAGCGAAGCTCCTGCAACACCGGCAACAACAGCAAACGTGGTAACAATACCATCAAGACCCCCGTATACCGCGCTCTTAATGTATGAACCAACTGCCGTGTGTTTTTCTTCAGGAATTTGATGCACAGCAATGCTTTTTGAAATATCACGCTCTAAAAAAGCTTTGCGTGCGTCCCTGCCCCGCTTGAAATGCACCATCCCCATACATAAAACCAGCTACGTTGATATAAAGGTTTTTAGCCAAACCCCGCATAAAAATATAGGTGACCCTCACTCCTGATGAGCTCATGCACGGCTTGCACAAAATGGTTAACTGGCGCGCGCCAGTAGTGCGCTACACTGACCCCTTTAAAGTCCTGATTTCAACCGTGCTCTCTCAGCGCACGCGTGATGAAAACACGCAAGTAGCAAGCGCGCGCCTCTTTGCGCGCCTTGACACGCCAGAAAAGCTTGCCCGCGCGCCAACACATGACGTTGAAGAATTGATAAAACCAAGCGGGTTTTATCGCGTGAAAGCGCAACGAATCCACGCTATCAGCAAAGACATTCTCACACGCTTTAATGGCAAGACGCCTGATTCTATTGAACAATTACTCACCCTGCCTGGTGTTGGGCGAAAAACCGCGAACTGCGTGCTTGTCTACGGGTTTGAGCGCGCTGCAATTCCTGTTGACGTGCATGTGCACCGCATCAGCAACCGTCTTGGCATTGTTGAGAGCGCCACTCCTGAAGAAACTGAAGCACTGCTGGTGAAAATGATTCCAGAAAAATACTGGATTGAAATCAACCACTTAATGGTCCTGTTTGGCAGACAAACGTGCCTTGCCCGAAACCCAAAATGCCCAACATGCGTTTTTAACGCGAAATGCGCGTATTGGAAAAAAAACAAGCAAAAAAATGCAAAACTATGAACACTATTTAAAGAAACTAAAAAGCAAAGATTTAAATATGGAAAGTGGGATTTCAGCATCAAATCGAGGGAAAAAAAACTACTATGGCAACTATTGATTACAACCAAACCGATTTTGATTATGAGCAGATGCATGAACTGCTTCTTCCCCACTACCAACAGGTGTGGAACAAAATCAAGCAAGTAACCAAAAAAACAGTAAAACGACTGATAAAAGACCCGCTCTTTCTTGCCTCACTCGTGACCATGCCGTTCGCGTACTCCATGAATGACAAAGTCACACACGGCGCAATGGGCGTTGCAGCATACAAAGTCATTGACACCATAAGCGATGAGATAGGAGCTCCCGGCTACCTTTCAAAAACAGCAGGTATTCTTGGGGCGCTTGCAACCGGTGTTGGCTGGGAAGTCATGCAAGGCTACTGCGCAAACACGCCGGTTCTTTCAAGCACGCCGCTTGCAGGAGTGGTAGACCCGCTTGATGCAGAAGCAACAACTCTTGGCGGACTTGCAACCGGAACGCTCTACGCTACAAAAGACGCAATTAATGCAAAACGTGGCAAAAACAAAGCATCAGACCTTGAGCAACTCCTTGAAGCCTAAGCGGCTTCACACAATCTTTTTTATCTTTCTGCTCTCTTCTAATGAATAATGCGCTATTCATTTCCAAACGGCATGCGACCCGCAACGTTGCGCGAGCGCGAACTATTCTACACACATGAATTCAACGCAAAACAGGTGCGTTCTTGGCTTGCAAAAAAAAGCGTGTTATTTGCCATAAAAATCGGCATGCTCACGCGCGTGTACAAAAAGGAATTTGCAAAAGACAAAGATTACGTGCTTGTTTTGCTTGACACAACAAAACAATCACTCAAAAAGGATTTACTCCACTACCTTCCTGAAAGCGCGTACTACGACCGGAACGTGTATGGCAACCTTAAAAACTGCGCAGAACACGACCTTAACGAGTTTTGGAACTGGAAGAATTTTCTTGGCCAGGAATTATGTTTTGATGTTGACCCGGAAAATATTGCGTGCCCCACATGCGGGTCGCTTGAAGAGCGCATGAAACGCAATCAAACGTTCACCTTTTGCATGAGCTGTTTTGAAACAACCAAGCAAAACACGCTCAGGCTCTACGAGCTTCTCAAACAAAAAGGATTCAAACACGTTAAAATCGTGTTTTCAGGAAGAGGTTTTCACGTGCACGTGTTTGACAAACAGGCATACACCATGACACGCGCGCAGCGAAAAGAACTAAGCGCAGAGATTTTGCGTGCCGGTATTGAACATGATGAATGGGTAAGTGAAGGCGTGTCCCGTCTTATCCGCCTGCCGTATTCACTCAACGCACTTGTAAGCAGAGTAGTAACACCGCTTACGGTCGCACAACTCAAAACGTTTAATTTAGAAACTGATGCAAAACCCCACTACCTATCTCAAAAAAAATAAAGAAAAAATGAAAGTACTTATTTTTTCTTAGCTGGTTTTTTTGTTGCTTTCTTTTTTTCTTTGCCGTAGTATTTTTGTTTTTTTGCAGCTTTTGCCTTGCCTGTTTTTTCGTCAAGTTCGGCACCGCAATTAATGCACACATTATTATTTGCCATAATGATTCCCTCCAACTAGTGATTAGCACTAGATAGTTTATGAATTTTGCGTCTAAAAACAATGTTTAAATAGGTCTATGGGCATTATTTGTCTTAGTATGATGAATAGGAAGGGAATCACACCAATTATTGCCATCGTACTCCTTCTTATGATAACGGTTGCTGTTGCAGGCTCAGTCAACTTCTGGTTGAGTAACGTTCAAAGGTCAACGCAATCCGGCGTGGAGGAGTCAACAACACAAATCTCACAGAGCGCGCAAAACCGCGTGGACATCCGCTTCAAACGATGTGAAAGCACAACTATAGAACCATTCTCAACAGACATTACGGTAAACATTCACAACGTTGGAACCCAACCAATTCGCGGCGGAACAGTTTCGCTTACGCTCAGAGATGAGGATGGAACTGACCTTGCCTACAAGGAGAACAGCGAAGTCGTTGACTTCACTGAATCAGACCTTCTTGCCGTCGGAGACTCTATTAGTGTTACGTGGACAATTGAAGAAGCTACAGACGGTCTTTATTTGACTGTTTCAGAAACATATGGCCTGCACATAACACTTCCAAGCGGGACAGCAACAGACACGACTTGTGTGGCACAAGCAGCAACCTAAAACCATGTTTATTTCTTCTTTTTTAACACAACATAGCGCTTAGCGTTTTTCCCACTACCCACCTCATGCACTGCTGGTTTAAACCAGCGCTTTGCAAGACCAAGAAACACATCAAACTCCGCTTGCGTACCTGGATAGAATTGCAAAAGCACACGTCCCTTTGATTTAAGCACGCGATTAAACTCAAAAAGCACGTTTGCATACGCGATAAGAAGCTCGTCGCGCGTTCTGCCGGTCGCCCATTGGAGCGCACTTATAGACACAACAAAATCAAACGAGCCTGTTTTGAAAGGAATGCGCGAGAAGTCTGCGCACACCACGTCTAAACCCTTTTCTCGTGCAAGCACGCACATGTGTTCGCTTATGTCAATGCCAATAGTGCGCGCGTGTTGTTTGAGCACGCGCGTTGAAAAGCCTGAGCCGCATCCCGCATCAAGCACAAAACCTAAAACAGGTTGAAGTGCAAGCAGTTCTCGGGTCATGCGTTCTTGGGTTTTTTGCACGTTGCGTTTTGATTCGTATTCTTTTGAGCGTTCGCTTGTCCAATACTCTTTTGCACTGACTCCAAGAACATCAACCATTACGTTCACTCACATAGGCACGATTTCGTCGCGCTCAACATATCCACACTTTGGGCACTTAAAAAAGAACGTGCTATACTCATCTCCATACGTTGGGGGCACGACATCAAACGAGCTGTGTGAGTGCCCGCACCGTTTGCATTCATGCTCAATTGAGCCTTCCTGTTTTGGCACGCGACCGCTAAGAGGTCGTGGCTCAACTTTTTTAGGGTGTTGAGCATGGTACCTGCTTTTTACACGCCCCCCACAGGTAGGACAGACCAATCCTTTCGCGGTAGGCACACCAAGGGTACCACATTTCTCGCAAAACATACTCTTTTTCTCGTGGACGTATTGCTTTAAAGCATTTACGCTAAACCTCCCAACTCCTTTGTGAGAACCAAAAACCATAACATACGCGCGAACAAAGAGGTAGCAATAAGCGTGTTGTCATGTTTGATAATGATGTTGTTACGGGAAGAACGCTTCAAAGAGCGTATCATGAAATCGCACGACTTGAGCCGGCCTTTGTTGACGTTCTGCTCATGTACAAGTACACAAGAGTTGATAGCAAGCGGTTCAAGCAATGGAACACGCGGTTTTGCATGGATGACGCAGTTATAAGCACAGACCGGCAAGGTAATCCGACACTTGATACGTACGTGCTGATTCCTCCGGGCGTGAGAGAGGTTTGCAGTATTGAAACTGATTATTCTCATGATTATGAAGCATTTAAGGAATTTAGAGAACTCATGCTTGAAGACATGATTGAAGAAGAACTACCGTACGTCACGAAACGCAACCATTAATAATCAAAACGTTCTTTTACTACGCTATGCCACATTCACATGATGAGCCCGGCGTGAGCGGCGTGTACTGGGCGCTTATCATCACGTTTAGCGTGTTTACGCTTGAACTCGTGGGCGGATTTCTCACCAACAGCCTAAGCCTTGCAAGCGACGCGCTTCACGTTTTTTTAGACGCATTCTCGCTTGTGCTTGTGATTTCTGCAATCACCGTGTCGTGCAGGATTCCAAGCAAAACTATCACGTTTGGATTTCATCGTGTTGAAGTGATTGTTGCGCTTATTAATGGCTCTTTTCTTACTGGAGCAAGCGCATACATTTTTGTTGAAGCAATTCAACGTATTGTGAATCCTGAACCCGTTTTGAGCTTGCACGTGCTTGGTATTGCACTTATTGGTCTTGTGGCAAACGTGTTTGTGCTCAAAAAATTTAATTTTCATGAAGACGACCTTAACGTGCAAAGCGCGTACTTGCACGTGCTTTCTGACACAATTACCAGCGTTGGTGTAATTCTTGGCGCAGCACTCATCTGGTTGACCGGCGCGTACTGGGTTGATGGTCTTCTTGGCGCTGTAATTGGCGTGTTCATTCTTATTCAAGCGGTGCGTTTGATTAATCGCAGCATGCACGTACTCTTGCAAGGCACGCCCGTGGATGTTGATGTTGACGCGCTTATTGCGACCATGAAGAAGCAAAAAGGCGTGACTGACGTGCATCACGTGCACGTGTGGACGCTCTGTTCGCGCATTAATGTGCTGAGCGCGCATGTGGTGGTGAGTTTTGATAGTATTCAAAAAAGCGAGGAATTAAATGACGCGCTCAAACAAAAACTTGCCAAGTACCATATTGGGTATACCACGTTGCAATTTGAGAGCACACGCAAAAGTGGCGCGCCATTAGTGCATTTGACACATGCAAAGAAGCGTTTCTAAATAAGGAATAACCTTTTAAAACACGACGCAGTGTATCTTAACTACTTGTGCAGGGATGGCAGAGTGGTCTAATGCGCGGGCCTTGAGAGCCCGTTCCCCTCGGGGAGCAGGGGTTCGAATCCCTTTCCCTGCGCTCCTTTTTATATCAAGACAGTTCTCGTGTTTAGTATGAAAAACGATTTGATTGCGCTTTTAAAAGAACAGGACATTGTGCGAACCAGTGCGGTGACACTCAGAAACGGTAAGACCGCAACATTCTACGTGGACGTTAAAAAAGCATACGGCAATCCAAGACTCTTAAATGCAATTGCAAAAGAGATGTGGAAGCTCATTGACAAAAGCGTCACGTGCATTGCCGCATCAGGATATGGTGGAATCCCGCTTGCAAGCGCTCTCTCAGCACAGTACAATGTTGCGCTCACACTCGTGCGAGACGCGGTAAAAGACCATGGCACCAAAGCAGTGATTGACGGCTACGTTCCTCACAGCAACGACTGCATAGCCATTGTTGATGACGTGTGCACCACGGGCGGAAGTTTAAGAGACACAATCCAAGCACTTGAACATACCGGCGCCAAAGTTGTTGGCTGCTGCGTTGTAGTAAAGCGAGGTGAAGCGCAACTAAGCGCACCGCTCACGCACCTGCTCACGCCACAAGACCTGTTTTAGAAACACCAAAAACACACGGCTCACGCCACAACAATAATCGTGCCTTTCATGTAGGGGTGGAGGGTGCAATAATACTCAAACTCGCCAGCTTCACTAAAAGTGAAACTAAAAGATTGACCCTTGCCAAAAAGACCGCTATCAAATACGCCAGTTATTGACGTAACAGTGTGCGCTACTGAATCCTGATTGGTCCACGTCACAGTATCACCCGCGCGCACAACAAGAGGATTTTGCGTGTACGCGTAATTAACAATATCCATTGCAAGACTGCCCAACCCCTCAGATGACGCATTTTGCTCTTCACTAACCCCCGCAGGAGTTGTTAGGCTCGTACAGCCTATCACAAAAAGAAGGGGTAATACGAAAAGCAGGTTTCGCATGGGTTATTAGATACGCGCTGAGGATAAAAATATTGCCACAACCGTGTATTTCTTTTTTTTAAAAAACACAATCTTTAAACAAAATCATGCACTAACACTAAACAATATGGGAACTGTTTTTATTGAAGGCGTGCCAATTAATGCAACCGAGCGCGTGATTCGTAGCGCGATTCGAAACACCTTCCTTAAAACAACCAACGCGTGCGAATGGCTCAAAAAAGGAGAGCTTGTACTTCTCAAGCCAGCACTCAACAGCCCGGGAGAATACCCTGCAACTACACACCCGCTTGCAGTTGATGAAGTATCTCGCATTCTTGAAGAAAAAGGAGCGCGTGTTGTTGTTGGAGACCAGTCAGGTATTGGTCATGTTATTCACTCACCTCAAGGACTTACCGGTTCAACAAGACAGGCGTATCAACACTCAGGCATGAAATTGCGAGACGACTTGAAATTCGTCGCATTTGAAGAAGAGGGGTGGCAAGAGGGCTTTTTCAAGTTCACACACAAAAAACTGTTTTCATGGGATGATGGATTATATATCACAAAATGGGTACAAAAAACAGATCACATTATCAACCTTCCGCGCCTCAGCACGCACGCGCAAGCAGGCGTCACGCTTGGATTCAAAAGCCTTGTGGGGTTATTACGTGAAGACAGCAGGCTTGAATTCCATTCGCACGGTCCCTTCTATTTTGGCATATCCCGCTATGCTAAACATACCGGCATGAAAACAAGCTTTGCGCATCGCGATTTTTTCAAAGCCATGACTGAAATCATGCTTGCAGTGCAAGAAAAATTGCGCGCAACCCTCTTTGTTGCAACCAAAGCGCAAACAAGTATAGGTCCAGACCAATATATCATACCATTCATTAAATCACATGTAGAAACACCACACACAGGGCTTGTATTTGCAAGTAACAACCCGGTGAGCGCGGAGGCGTTTGCTATAGCATTTCTAACGCGCCTCTACCAACACCAGTCATTAGCGCATAAATTTGTTGAAAAAGCACTTCTTTTTGCAAACAGACAAGCACACGAGCTTGGAAAACAACCCGTATGGAACAATCCCTTTCTCACCCATGCGCTCACGCTCAATATAGGCACAAAAGAGCTCGCACTCTCTTACAAAAACGTTCCTGAACCGCTCAAGAAATGGCTTTCACAACGCTTAGCAACATGAAGAAAAGTAAACCTTTTTAAAGCGTGGCGAAAGTGATACAACAACAATGGTTGATGAAAAACTCGCGCTCGCCCCAAAAATTCGCGAACAACTGGTAAAAAAGAAATACGGGATTGTAGGAGAGCACAGTGGCGTACAGATTTGTTCTTGGAACAAAAAAAGCCTGCGCCAGGAGAGCGTGTGCTACAAGCAAAAATTTTATGGTATTCACACGCACCGCTGCGCGCAAATGACGCCAACCGTAGCGTGGTGCACTGAGCGCTGCGTTTTTTGCTGGCGCTCAAACGAGTTTTACAAAGTCACTGACATCAAAAAAAATCAGGTTGACACGCCTCAACAAATTATTCCCGGCATCTTAAAAGAACGCAAACGCCTTCTTGCAGGATTTAAAAACCATCCAAAAGTGCCAATGGAACGCTATGAAGAAGGTCTTATCCCAACCCATTTTGCCATCTCACTTTCAGGCGAGCCAACCATGTACCCCTACTTGCCAGAAATGATACAACACTTAAAAGAAGAGCATGGCGCGCGTAGCATTTTTGTTGTTACCAATGGATTGCAAACAGAAATGATTCAGCGCATGCTAGATGAGAATTCACTTCCAACCCAACTCTACTTGAGTCTTGACGCGCCAAATGAAGAGTTATTTAAAAAAGTTAACAAAGCGGTTGTGCCCCTTGCGTGGAAAAAACTCAATGACACCATTGATTTGTACCCAAAGCTTCCCTGCAGACGCGTGGTCAGGTTTACACTCATAAAAAGCATTAACGACGCGGAGGATTTGTTTAAAGACTATGGCGCGATTTTTGAGCGCACACACACTGACTTTTTAGAAATCAAAGCATACATGCACTTAGGGTACGCAACAAAACGCTTGTCACACGACAACATGCCCACGCACGACGAAGTCAAAGCATTTACGCACAGGGTTCTTGCACACCTACCTAATTATGAGGTGTGTGATGAGAGCGTGCCAAGCCGTATCGTGCTTCTTAAGCGAAAAGACTCAACATACACAAACCGCATTTATCCTGATGAAGATAACACGCCCGCGTGGGTTAAAAACAAAAAAAGCATGGATGAGGATGGCACAGATGAGTTCATGCCATAACACGCCTATGAAAACCATTTTTGATATTGCAAAACGCACGAAAAAATACAAAAAACCAGACAAAAACGAGCTTGGCAAACTCAAAAAGCACGTTTTAGCGTACCAAACTGAATTGAGTACTGCGCTCCACGCATTTTATGAATCACAAAACCTTGATGAAGAAATCTACACGATGCTCTTTGTTTTTGACAAGAGTCTTGCCATAAAAGAACGACTGCACGTGCCCGCCCAACGCGCGTATCACAACGCGTTTTCCATACGCTACGAAACACTCACCAATCTTGCACAAGGAAAGTTTCATTATGCCCTGTCTCACGCCAAAAAAATGTACGCGCACATACAAGACTTTCTTAGCGTGCTTGAAAAGAGAATAGACATCGCCCTGCTTAACAACACCGCGCCACCAGTGCGCGTTGGTGAACTTGAGTTTCTCGTGCTCAACGACCAGAACCCCAAAAAAACTGAGTGCAGAAAATTTGACGACTACGGCGACTGGGACATTATTGATTCAAACATACGTGAATTAAGCCAGAATGGTATTATTCTTAATTATTCAAACCCCCTCTTCCTCACCTATAATGAGAGTATACAAAGCTATGAACAAGGCATGATTGTTGAAGATGAAATAAAACAGCGCATACTCAGCGCGCTTGAGCTTAACAAAGAGAAACACTGCTTAGAAGAATTAGGAAAAAGCCACACATACCGCGCAGACGTGTATGATAACACCTTTTTTGCAGGCTTCAAAACAAAAAAAGATGAGTATGATGTTATTCTCTCTGTTCATAAACACAACAGAGGCGTTGCACTTGACGTGTATCTTATCATGGACCTTGACGCGTTCAACGCGCATATAACCTAAGCGCACACCATATACAAACACACCTTCGCAAGTCTTAAATCACCCCATTGTATGTATACTGAGTACACGTATTATGAAACGAATACCTACTGGACTTGAAAAACTTGACGCCCAGATTAGTGGCGGCATCCCTGAAGGATTTAATGTTATTATCTCAGGAAAACCCGGCACGGCAAAATCGGTTATGATTCACACCCTTGCCCTCAACCAACTCAAAGCAGGGTATTATTGCCTATTTATCACAACTGACCGTGATAAGAACCAGCTGCTTGATGAAGTGCCTCAATTTAGACCATACTACAAGAAAGGCAAACTTATTATTATTGACGCGCACTCGTGGAAAGGCATGAAAAACGATGGCAAGCACATTCTTGCCAGTCTTGCAAACCTCAATGGCTTAACTATTGAGATTTTAAAGATAAAAGAAAAACTGCCAAAAAAACAAAAAGTCGTAATTTGCTTTGACACGTTGTCAGAATTCTTTTTGTGGAATGACGCGCAAAAAATGCTGCGATTTATTGAAATTTATTGTGCAAAAGCGCGCATTGAAAACACACTTGGATTCTATGTAGTTGATGAAGGCGTGCCGGGTGAAAAGACCTTAATGACCCTTGAATCACTCACGCAAGTAACAATTCAAATGCAGGAAGATGAAAAACAACGCTTCTTTACTGTTGACAAAATTGAAGCAACAAAAGAACCCACTGAAAAAATCTTTTTTGACATCAATGATAACGGCGAAGTCGTGCTAACTTAAATGCGCACCTGTTTTTTGCCAATAATATCATTCCACACGTCTTGTGCTACTTTTGGACCAATATCTTTTGGACACGAACCCTCACAGGGAAATGCTACATAAAGAAGTGTTGCAAAAGCCGTAACAACGCTTTGGGGATGCATAAGAGAGGGAATTACCATGCTTTTCTGTCCAAAATCAATAACCGTTCCGCGTGACGCGTTTACCGCACTAAACAGATATGGACCATCACAACAGGGGCGCATGGTGCTTGGCTTAATCGTGCACCCCCTATACGGCAGCACATCAAAAAAATCAATTTCTTCCAAAGGGTTTTTTATGGTTTGAGCAAACGTGGTTTTAGTGCTGAACACGAATGGTACGAGCGCGGGAGATTCTGGAGCACTCAAGTATGGTTTAAAACGGTCAAGCACGGTGTGTTGCACTTCACGCGCAATTGCAAGCGAGCCACTACCAAAACCCCCAACCACGGTTGTAATGTACTCTATAGCGCTTTCAACAAGCTCATCTTTTTTAAACGACCGGAAGCGCCCGATAAGCGGTTTTTCATGTTTTTTTCGGGCTGAAAAATATGCTGCACCATCCTGTTGTGTGATGTTCAACTCTGAGACAATCACGTCAGAGGCGTTGTCAATTGACTGGCGCAAAAAGTCATACGAGCGCAATGCAGGGTACGCAGCGCTCACCGGCGAGTCAAGTGATTGGTCATGCAAAAGAGATTTTTCAAGCTGTTCAAGCATACGCTCGCCCCACATCTCAACGCGTGTTTCTAACAAATCAGCAGGTATCATATCTCACTTCTAATATGTTTAGCTATATATTAATTAATATTATGTTAGTTTCAATATTACTCAAAGGCAATTTTTAAAAATAAGCAGTTATTTTATGCTCTTATGAAGACGCTCAAATTTCGTGAATCGTTAAGTAAATTAATTTTACAGGGAGAAAAAAATACAACTTGGCGATTATTTGATGATGACAATCTATCAGTAGGAGATATTGTTTCTTTTTTAGTTTGGGAAACAAAAGAAGAATTTGCAAAAGCAAAATTAATTGAAGTAAAAGAAACAACTTTTGGAGAACTAACTGATGAAGATTGGGATGGACACGAAAAATTCTCATCAGATAAAGAAAGGTATAAAACGTATTCTAAATACTATAATCGCCACGTTGAAAAAAATAGTCCAGTAAAAATAATTAAATTTGAGCTACAATAAAAATTGCCTTCTGCGTCATACTGTCGCTCCGTTTCGCTCCGAACTTAAACAACGTCGTTAAATTCCAATGTTAATGAGAGTCTATACCGCACCTAAACCCTACGTTAGTAACATGACTAACCATGCTTTTTTCAAACAGATAGATTCCGCTATTTACAGAATAAACACTTCTCTGCAATGTCCATTACGTCACTGCACTGCCAACGTGACTGAATTTCTTCTTACCCAAAACAAGCTCTTTTATTGATTGAGCAAGCTCGTCAATCGTTATTCTGCGCTGTTTCATGCTGTCACGGTCGCGCACAGTCACGGTCTTTTGCTTGAGCGAATCAAAATCAATTGTTATGCAATAGGGCGTGCCCTTCTCATCCATCCGCCGATACATGCGACCAATACTACCCGTCATATCAAATGATGCAATAATCCCCTCATCAAGCAAGGTTTCATACACTTTTTTTGCAAGATTAGGCAAACCGTCTTTCTTAACTAAGGGAAACACCGCTGCTTTGATGGGCGCCATTTTTTGAGGAATCTTAAACACGGTTCGCTCCTTTTCTTCTCTGACAAATAAATCAATCAAGCAAAACGTTAAGCGGTCAGGACCAAACGCGATTTCAAGAATGTGAGGCACACGCTTATCTTCAGTGAGCATTTTTTGGCCGGAAAACTCTGCGTGACGCTTCAAATCATAATCAGTACGGTCATGCACGCCACACACCTCAACCCAACCAAACGTGTTCGTCTTCACTTCCAAATCCCACGCGTCATCAGCGTAGTGAGCCATCTCATCAGGAAAATGCTGTCTAAACCTGATTTTTTCTTTTGGAAAACCCATTTCTTCAAGCGCACAATACGCAACGTACAAACACCACGCGTACGCCTGCTTTTTTACGATTTTTTTCTCAATTGCATTGCCCACGGTTCGCAAGATAACACTCTTCTTGCTTTTTTGCGCTTTCCAATCCCAAAGCGGCAATTCTTTTTTGCTCACCTCAGTAAAGGATTCAAACTTGTTTTCGAACTCAGGCGTGATGAAGAGTTGCGCTTCTGCTTGAGTAAACTCACGACCGCGAAGCACGTTCTGGCGCGGACTAATCTCATTTCTAAATGCTTTACCAATCTGGAACACGCCAAACGGCACTTTTTTTCTAAAAAAATCGTAATACCGATTAAAAGGCAGGTATGTGGTTGTTGCCGTTTCCGGGCGATTATATGCTTCTGTATCATAGCCAAGCACGGTTTTCATCATCAAATCGTGGGCAGTCACTTCAGGCACAAGGGTTTTGCTGTTTGGCGCTTTGATTTTGTTCTTGCTAATAACGCGGCGCAACTGGTCAAAGTCTTTTTCATTAATGCCCAGCGTGTCATAGTCTTTGCCGTTTTTTTCAGCCCAATCCTGAATGATTTTATCAGCGCGATACACGTTTCCGTCAACATCCTTGATAAGCGGGTCAGTAAAACCCCCCACGTGACCGCTTGCTTCCCACACGCGCTTTGGCATCACGCTCGGACACTCAACTTCCCAAAAATTGTTTTTAATAAAAACAGAGCGCAACGCGTTTTCTGCATTATTCTTTAACAACTTACCCAACGGACCAAACGTGTAAAAACCTGCTGAACCTCCATAAATCTCAGGCTCAGGACCCCAAATAAACCCGTTTTTTACCGCATAGGAAATAATATCAGGCGTCATCAACGAAATAGACAACACAGGAATGTATAAAAAGGTTTTTCTCAAGAACGCATTAATCCTCAAGCACGTCTTCAAGCTCGCTTTTTGGAAGCACATAATTTCGAAGCTCGCCAATGTCGTTTTGCATGTGCATAATGTTCTTTTGGATGTCAGCAATTTGCTCACCATACCCATTTTTTGTGCTACGCTTAGCAATGTACTCCCAGTCAATTCTGCGCTTTCGCGAATTAATAAGCGAACCAAGACCAAACAAGCCAATACTTGCCGTGCCAAGAACAACGTTTAGCAGCGTGTCATAAGGCTCACCAAAGATTCGGTTTCGAAGCAAGCTGTTACCAATCAAACTAAACAACCCGCTCATGCCGCCAAGTTCAGCATATTTTCCCGTAACTGACGTGACTAAATCCCAATCAATATAATTCTCCGGTGTTGGTTCAAAATCAAAGCGAAAATACTCCCACTTAAAATTTCTTAGAACGCCATACAAGCTACCAATAACAGGAACATCATAAATTCGTGAATGTTTAAACGATTTCATACTTTCTTGTAACTCCAAAGCCTATGTTTGTTAATAACGTTTCTGTCATTGAGTCCGGCACTATTGTTTATTAACGTGTGTGTTAAAACAGTGTCAAAACACTACACAAACCCTTAAAAAAATCAAAACACATCAAGATAAAAGTAGGGAGAGGGTGTTTGGCCTTACATCAAAAAAAAGTAATGGACACAAAAAAATGTTGAGGGACATTTTTGTGCACGTGCCCATTTTTTTTGGGATAATTGTTTGGTCAAACACTCTCAGCACCACCCCACTAAAAGTATTATTCAGACTCCTTTTCATTTTGTTTTTTCCACGCCTTAGGATATAATGAACGGTCAATCATAACGGTGTGCACATCAACAGCAACTCCTTCATTATTCATGTCAATTGCAGCACTTGACAAACGCGCCGCACCAACACCTACAAGCTCACCTTTAAGGGTGAACACGCCAACCGCCTCACCCCGCTCAATACCCTCATCAAGCCAAGCAATACCGGGAATCTTAAGAGCAGCACCATGTGCCACGCTTGCAACTGCTGAATCAATAATCACCATTTTTTTAAGATGCGTTGTTGCAACCTCAATAGGATGAATAACCTTTGCAAGATACTCATCATTGCCTGCTTGCCACGCATCATACGCAAAACGCAACTGGTCAAGGGTTACTGCATACTCTTCAGTAAGGTCAGCAACACGCGTTCTTCGAAGCTCAGCCATGTTCGCGCCGCACCCCAGTTTTTCTCCAATATCATGGCACAGCATACGAATGTACGTTCCAGACTGCACGTTTGTCTTAAAAAGCACGGCTCTGCCTTTGATTTCAATAAGGTCAACGGTGTGCACGCTTCGCTCGCGCACCTGACGCTTGACTGCTGACCGCTTTGGCACGCGCTGTGTTATGGTGCCTAAAAAATCGTTCATGACTTCGCGCACACGCGCTTCTGGAACATCAGCGTGCAAACGCATCACGCACACATATTCTTTTGGCGCAAGAAGCAAAAATTGCAAGACCCGCGTTGCATTATTCAATCCAACAGGCAACACGCCAGTCACGTTTGGGTCAAGAGTACCTGAATATCCTGCTTTTTTTACGTGCAAAACGCGCTTTAAAAAATCCATTGCCTGCTGTGACCGAGGACCTCTTGGTTTATCAAGAATAATAATGCCTGACACAAAACGCTCTTTAACGCTGCGCGTAGCAGGGTCAACCCCATACGTGCCTGCAACAGCATTTTGTTTTAGTATCATATCTGCTTGAAAAAATCAGCAAGTATAAAAACGTTTTACTGAACAATGGCGCACACATAATTACACTGACAGTTTGGAATCACGCCCGTTACGTCCCACTCACCAACGCACTGAATATGCGGCTGAGCTTGGCAAAAAGAAAGACAATCTGAAAACTTGGTTTGGTCTGAAAGGTTTTGCTGGTCACTGCTTGCAAGCTGCGTGCAGCCGGCCAGTAAAAAAAGAGCAAGAAACACAAACGCGAGTTTCATACCTAGTTGTGGTCAAAACAGGCATATAAATGCTTGTAAAAAAAAGAGATTATTTCTTTGCAGGCTTAGCTGCTTTTTTTGCAGGCGCTTTCTTTTTTGGAGCGGACTTCTTTGGCGCTGCTTCTTTTTTTTCAGCTTTTGGCTCAGCTTTTTTTGGAGCGGTTTTTTTCTTGACTTTCTTTTCAGCCGTTTTCATGGCACGTTTTGCAACGGGTTTTTCGCCCGGCGTTTTTGATTTCTTCTCGCTTGCTTTTTTAGCAAGAGCGTCAGGAAGAAGACCTGCTGCAACCAATTTGTCAAGCACTTCTTTTTTCTCAGCTTTTGGCTTTATCTCAATAATTTTTGAGGTTGGCTCAAGATGGTTTTTATTGCATTTTCTTCGCTTAACCACGCCATCAATAAGCACAAAGGTATCATCAACATGGTCAACAATGACCGCAATACTGCCCGCTTCTCTGCCAGCAATTTTTACACACACTCTTCCAATATTCATCATGCAAACATCACTCTTGCTTCTTTTCGAATTGATTCACGAGAACACGAACTGCAAAGCATGCCACCATACTTTCTTGAAACCGTGCGCGCGGACTTGTTTAAATTGCTAAACCGAATTGGTTTTTCACGCGCAATGCCATGCAATTCACTGCCGCATTCTGCGCACACAATCTTACCAGGAAGCTCTTTTTTAAAAGAGAGCCGGGACTCACCGCTAGGAACACGCTTTTTTACGCGTTTTAGACTTCTGCTTCTTTGTGCTCGTCTCATGAATTATCACGAATCTTTTTTTGATTATATGCTCACACCCATCTTCTTTCGAATCACCATTGAGGCGATAATTGAGATGAAGATGTAGGTAAGCAACCACCCCACATCAGGACCGATAATGGGGTATGATTTCTCAAACACCAAAAGAGTGAATCCTTTAAAAAGGTTGCTGATAAAGGGAAATGACACGATAAATAAGGCACTTGACGCGAGCATAGGCTTGAGCGTGTACTGAAACTTGCTTTGGCTCAGTGAGAGGATTTCTGACTGCGCTTTGAGCTTAGCATCAGAATCAGTCAATTCTTTGATGCCTTTTTGCAACTCCTTAATTGTTGCGTTAATTTCTTGAAGTTTGCCTTGATTTGAGAACTTTTTGTAAATAAACTGGCTTGCAATGTTGAGAAGAATTGCAAATATGATAATGCCCCCAAGCTGGAGAAATTCTCGTGCTGTATGAACCATTAATTGTACCATTCTACTATCACTTCAACAGTTTTCTTATAAGAGGGTTTGCATCCTCCATACTCTCGCGAGAGATTTGCTCGTACATGCCATAAACAATCATAACAGACAGCAAAATACCCGTTCCCCGAGAGAGTGCGCCAAGCAAGTCTGCAACAGCAGCAAGAATACCCACACTCAAACCCCCAAGCACGGTAAGCGGCGTGATGTAGCGCGCAAGCATGCGCGTAATAATACGCTTGTCGCGCCTGAAGCCAGGAATTTGCAGGTTAGATGACAAGATTTGGTCAGCAACGGTTCCGGGGTCTTGATTTCCTATCATCACCCACAATATGGAAAAGAACATGGCACCAAAACTCATCATAAACAAGTACACACCAAATGAGATGAAATCACTTACTTCAGGAGCAAGAATAATTTTTCGCAGCGTAGGCGGATTCATATATTTAACAAGACCGCTTGCTGCAACCATTTGCCCATCACTTGAAGGCTCGAACGAACCGAGAAGGGGAATACCAAGGTTAAACATCATCAAACCCCAAAACTGCATGCTTGCAATAAGCGCAGCTACAAGAATAACTGGAATGTTACTTGTGTAAATGAATTTAAGCGGCCACTTAATGCTGTGGCCCCGCACCCTTCCAAAGCTCAGCGGTATCTCTACCTTGGTTGCCTGCAAATACACAGACAAGCCAAAAACAACAATAGTTGCTACAATCGAAACAAGAGGCCAGAGCACGGCTTCAAGCTGTCCTTGCAAGAACAACGCAAGCACTTTCCAGACTTGGCCTGTTGGCAGGCTTGGGTTGGTGGGGTCAGGAAGCGGGCTCAAACCGTTTGCAAAGATTTGGGCAGACACGCCTGCTGCAATAAACAAGCTGATGCCAGAACCCACGCCATACTTGCTTACCAGCTCATCTAAGTAGAGCACGACAAGGCCTGCAACAATAAGCTGCACAATCATAAGCATAATAGTAAACGGCGAGCCGTCAGCAGACGGGAGCGCGCCACTCATCACGTAGAGCGCGTTTTCAAAAACAATAAACACAATGCCAAACACTTTTTGCAATCCCTGAAACTTTGCTTTTCCTTCAGGCGTTGACGTATCTATTTTAAACACGCCTGCGCCCTGCAAGAGCTGGAGGATGATGCTTGCCGTCACGATTGGCCCAATACCAAGAGACAGGAGCGAGCCAAAATTTGCCGCAAGCAGGATAGCAAGCGTTTCAAACTGGCTTTTATATGCAGGGCTCAAACCGTAAATAGGAATTGAACCAAGAATAAAATAAATCACAAGCGCCGCTAGAGTCCACATCAACTTTGAGTTAAGATTGATTCTGCCCGTTGGAGCTTTGATTTCTGGCAGGTTTGAAAGCCAACTCATAACCAAAGTTCTAAAATGTCAAGCGTTTAAAAAGGCTTTGTTCTGCTAAACACTCCGCTTGTGAAATACCAATTTAGGGTGCTTGGCCACATGTTCTGCAAAATGCTCATAAAACGCGAGCACGCTCTTTTTAACTTCGGGCAAGGCATTAATGTGCGCAACTTGTTCTTGCACGCGCACGATTTTTTGCGCGCTAAAACCTATTCTTTTAAGCGTCTTTGCGGTATGTTTTGTTCTAAAAATGTCTTGTGTTGCGCTATGCCATTGTGTGAGAATATTCTCGCGAATGCCAAACGCGCGCTCTCCTGCAACTACCGTATCAAGATAGTGAATAAATGGCGTCCAGTCCAGTATCTTGCTGTGGAGAATTAAGTCTTCAGCAATTTTAAAACTCCCCGAGTACGTGCGCGGCGTCATGACGCCTTGCGACACGTATGCTGATTGCAGGATGCGTATGCGAAGAATGTCCACGTAACTATGAAAATACAAGCCAGCATCAAATGAATCCATTGCCTGAATATGTTTGAAATCAACGCTGCGTTTGTGCGTGAAATCGCGCTTGAATCCGGCAAGGTAGCGGATGTCAGGAAGAAGCGTTGCAATGAAAAATTCTTTTTTGTCCTTGTCTGAAAAATACGTGTCAAATACGCGTGCTGCAAGCACCACGTGCGAGATAGGACCAGCCATGCATACTTAGAGCAAGACGGGAATAAAAAAGGTTTACTCTTCTTTAGCGCGCGGGTTTGTTTGCGCGACACTGCCGCCTTTTGCTTCAATTTTTTCAATTGCTTTTTTCGAAGCAACCGTACAGGTCACCGTGAGTTTTGCGCGCACGCTGCCTGTTCCAAGCAGTTTCGTATGTTTAAGTTCAACTTTGCCGCTTTCTGGAAGGTCGCTGATGTTTTTGATTGCAAGCGGTTTTGTTTTTGGCTTGAGCCGGTACTTGCCAAGCGTTCCAAGGAATGCCGGCATCTGGTTTTTTTGTTTTCCGCGCTTACCGCGGCCTGCTCTACCAACACCGCCACGGTTTCCACTACCACGATGCCGCTTTCCGTGTTGTTTGTGCGGAACGCGCGTGTTTGAGAATTTTTTTCGTTTATGTACAACCATGGTAGTGTTCACATCATTCGTTTGAGTAAATCATTAATAGCTTCGCCCCGATCACCAAGGTCCCCGCGAGGATAGTGTTTTTTCGTGTCTTTAAGTCCTTTTCGAGCGGGTCTGAGACGAAACAGGGGTTTGATGCCTGCTTGTTTGAGCGTTTTTCCTTCTTTAAGGGATTTGAGCACGTCATCAACTTCTTTTGCTGAAAGCTTTTTGTCGCCGACTTTTCGTCCGCGTTTTGCAATCAATTCCTTGAGAGTTTCTTCATGCACATCACCATACGTAGCGTAGTCGCGAACGCGCTTTAACATGCCGCGCAAAGACGGCGAATCATTTACAAGCGAACAGTGATTAACGCGCGTGAGGTTGAGTGACTTAAGCGCGTATTCTACATCCGTGCTCGTGTTCACGCTTCCTCTTAGACGAATTATTGCAAGGGTCATGTTCTCATCTCTCGTGTTTGCTTAAGCGCTTTGAATGCAGCTTTTACTAAGTTGATTCGCGTTTGAGTTTGTCCGCTTGTAATGCTCCACGCATCCTTGAATCCAGCCATGCGAAGCAATTGTTTTGATGAATCATCAACAGCAAGACCTGTGCCTTTTGCTGCAGGAATAAATGTGAGACGAACGCTTCCTTCTTTTCCGCTTACTTTAAACGGGAATGAGTGCGGTTCGTCAACTGTTGACTCCCATGAGCCTGAACCTTTGAGTACTTTGATAATGCTCATTTTTGCGCTTCGCTCCGCTTTTGTGCGTGCAGGAACGGTTTCTCCTGATGAACCCCATCCAAGGCCAACAAATCCTTCTTCAGGGCTGCCAACAACGCACATAGCAGTGAATTTGATTTTGTTTCCTTCAGCAGTTTTTTTCTGGGTTACGCGATAAATTCTTCGCTTACCCCCACCGAATTTTCCTTTGGACTGACCAATATTAATAAAATCAACTTGTACGTTTGGAACAAGAAAATCAACGATTTCAGGTTCAGTAATGCGCAAACCTGCTTTGAGAATGTCATTGAGTGATTCAAATTCTCCTGCCTTTACACGTCGTCCTAAATCCGTCTTTGGCTTCCATTCTTCTTTTGGCATTTCTTCACGTCGAGGACGTCTCGCACCCTGACGATTATCCCGCTTTTGACCGGGTCGCGCGTTTCTTCGTTGACGTGAGGGTTGTGGATTCATGTAGTATCACTTTTTTGCCGGCTTTTGTGCTGTTTTTTTTGCTGGCTTTGCTGCTTTTTTAACCGGTTGTTCCTTTTTAACTCTTTTTGCAGCACCCGACTCAATACGTGCTCTTACGCGTGCAATCTGCTTTGCAACAGATTCCTGCAGGTGCGCGCCACTGATGCGCTCATCAGAAGGAAGCGTGTCAGGACTGTGTGCAACGCTTACTCCCGTATCAAGCACGCCTTTGAGAACAGCAAACATGCGCTGGTTTGGATGGCTTATGCCTGAGTCAAGCACTGCTTGTTTTACTGGCGATTGTTTTCCTGCAAGCAAGCCGGTAAGATATGCTGCAGGAACGTTTTTTGTTGAACCTTTCCAGCCATGGCTTTTTAGCATGTCTGAACTGGTTGTGAGAAGGACTTTGTCGCCTGCGTGTTCGTATGCAACAAACTGGACGATAACACGCGTGTTTGTGATTCTTACCACTAATCGTGGCATGCCGCTTTTGAGAAGTCCAAGACGTCTTTTATAGTTAGTCTTGCCTTCAATTCTTCGACGAAATTTTACTGCGTAAGTTGCATTTTTTGCCATAGTGGGGTTCACTTCTTTTGTTTTACAAACAAATCATTATCTCCTAAATACGTTTTAATGTGCGCTCGGCTTCGGAAAAATCCGCCTTTGACAAGCGAGTACATTTTAGTAAATGTCTTGTTTGTGACTTTTTTGTTTCCTTTAAGGGTTTTTAGGAGGTCTCGCTGCGCGCGCGCTTTAATTATCCATGCCCGTTTCTTTGGTGTTCGTGATGTTGCTCGCCCGCGTTTTGTTCCAGGACCGCTTCGTCGGCCTTTCTTTTTTTGCGTGTTTTTGATTTTGATTCGTCCTCGCGAGGTTCCTTTTACGGTTGCGCAACTAATAAGACCTTTAACAATGAGTCGCTTCACGTCTTCACGCGTGATTGCTTGTTTGAGCTCTTCAGCGTGTTCTTTGTTATCACTGATTTTAATGCGATTCCTGCCAACGTCAAGAATCTCGGCTGCCATTCGTTTTTGAGCGCTTAAATCAGTCATTTAGTTACACACCCTGAAGTCCTTTTGTTTTTTCTTTTTGAAAGTCCTGTTGTTTTACATGTTTTTGCTTAGGAGCTTTCTTTTTGCTTCCTTCCATCATTTCAAGCTTTTTGATATCGTCTTTTTTCTCTTCTTTTTTCGTGTCTGCGCCTTCTTTTGCTTTCTTTTCTTCTTTTTCTTCTTTGCGCTTTTGCTTTTGTGCACGTGCTTTTACAAACGCGCTTCTTTTATCTTTACGGGCTTTGAGCGTTTCTTCAAGCGTTTTGAGGAAGTCTTGAGCCTTAAAATTGAGGATGCGGATTTTTTTCTCCACTGCTCTGCGCGCAATTACTTCTTTTGAGCGAAGACCCAGCTTTGAGGAGAGACGAACCACTACATCGCCGTCCACGCGTTCAAACTCGCCAATTGAGTTCACATACACTTCGGGTTTTCCGCATGCATGCAGTCCGCGCACGCTCTTAGGGCTTGCATAGCCAACTTTTGGTGAGAATTTCTTTCCCCTTTTTCCAACGCGCTGGCCTCGGCCGTACCCGTCTGATTTTTTGTAGCCATTTCGTGAGAGTCGTTTTCTCTTGTGGCTTTCTTGGTGCGTGAAAACGGGTTTTCTTCGTTTCATTACGCGTCTAATTCTCAAACTCATAGCACTCTACCTGCCTTAACGGTTATGTAAATACCATCTTGAAAGCGTCTGCGATCATGAAGCGTAAGACGAGTTGATTGTTCAATGTTTGCTGCTGTTTGTCCTGCTGCTTCCTTATCAGGAGAGCGTACGGTGATGATATTTCCTTGAATAGCAACGTCAACTCCCTCAAACACCGTTGCTTTGCGGGGTTTTCGCTCTCCAAGGAAGTTTTTGACAATGATTTCATTTCCTTGTTTTGAAACGTCCATTGGAAAGTGTGAACTGCAAATCTTAAGCGTGTACGTGTAGGGTTCTTGCACGCCAGCAATAACGTTTTTCGCGTGAGATTTGAAGGTTTTGAGAATTTTTTTGTGGTTTCGCGTTTCTTTTTTTGTTTCAAAAACAAGAACGTTTTCAACCTGTGTGATAGTAAGAAGTGGGTGGCGCATCGGTCGTGAGAGAGTCATGCCTGCTTTTTTCGCGGTCAGGATGTGGTTTTCGAGTTGCACGTCTACTCCTTGAGGAATAGATAATTCGTCTTTCATAGTTAATACACGTATGCAAGCAACTTGCCCCCTAATTTTTTTGACTTTGCTTCCTGATGGCTCAACACCCCTTTTGGCGTGGTAAGAATAAGCGAGCCAAAATTTCGTGCAGGAAGAAATCGTTTCTCATATTTTTCAAAATCAGCGACTTTAACGCTAAATTCCGGCCTAATAGCGTGGCACTTGTTGATTTTCCCAAGTAAATGTACGTTCACGATTTTTCCGCGCTGGCTTTCAATAATTTCAAACTCGCCGATGTAGTTGAGGTCTTTGAGCTTTTTGAGCACGTCAATAATAAGATTTGAAACAGGAATAAGAGTACACTCCTTTCTACCAAGTTCTTCGTACATTGTGAGCTGATTGAGTGCATCACTCATAAGGGTCATTCTTGACATGGTAGTTTTTGTTCACCCGTATTTTTTGAATCCAAGTTCTGGTGCGAGTTCTCTAAAGCATTGACGACACACGTTTAAACCGTATTTACGGTTGTGCGCGCCATAACGCCAGCACACGCGGCAGCGTCGTGAACCCTTGCCAAACTTTGGTTGTTTTGGTTTGTTGTGTTTGAGGAAGCGTGTTTTCTTTGCTTTGTTGTTTTTCAATTGTTTAAGGATTTTTGTCCACGAACCTGATGTCATACAATATTCACCTCAAACGCGGTCTTTACGAAATCAATTGCTTCCTCTTTTTTAATCTTATGTGCTGTGCCAACGTTTGCGTTTGCTATTTTTCGTTCTTTTATGCGGTAGCCTCTTCGCTTGAGCGTGACGCACACGTCAAGACCGAAAATACCGACTTCAGGGTCATAGCGAACATCAGGAATATCAATATAGCTTCGAATGCCAAAAGCAACGTTTCCCTCACGGTCAAACTGTCTCTCGCGCAGTTTCTTGTCATTTGCTTCAAACAATCGCTTGAGTAGCGCAACTGCTTTTGCTCCGCGCACCGTCACTTTTGCGCCAATAGGAAGACCGGGTCGAACGTTCCAGGTTGGAATTCTCTTTTTTCCATACGTTTTGACTGCTTTTTGGTTTGCAATGCGGTCGAGAATAGTAACTGCATGGTTAACTCTATCTCCTGCTTCTCCAACACCAATGTTGAGTGTCACTTTTTCTACGAGCACGTCTTTCATCGTATGGTTATTACTGCCTTGTCAGTTCCAAGCACAAAGCCATAATCCTCCAATGTTTCAAATTGTGATTTCTTTTCAGAGAGTACGATTCGGTCTTGTTGCGGTCCTTTGAACCGTTGAAAATCGCTCATTTTTGCAAGCTCGCCTATGTGAGAACCGCCAGTTACAAAGAGAAGCGCTCCTTTTTCGAGTTTAACGTGTTTGAGGATGTTCTTTTCTGGAAGCGAGATGAGAAGTGAATCGCCAGTTTGTGCAACAGTTTTTCCTGCCAAAATGTTTGTTCCATCATTGCAATTGAGTTGCAATTTTTTTCCAGGAAGCATTTTCTTTCCAATGACGCGCACAAGCTTCTTGTCTGTTTCATCGCTTTTAATAGGAACAAGGGTGAAAATTCCTTTTTCAGTAAGCGAGAGCCGCCATGCTTGTTTTTCATCAACAAGCTCAACAACGTCAAAAAGGTTGACTGCCGTGCTTGTGTCAGCGATTTTTTTCTTATTTACAACAACTTTGCCAAGATGGAGCAAGCGTTTGACGTCTTTTTTGTTTTCACAAATGCCAAGCACGTCGCGCAAAATAATCGTGATAGGTATGCTTAATTGTGGATTGCTGCCTTTAAGTGAGATTATCCACTTTCCGTGTTTTCGTTTAATAGGCCACGTTTTTGGCGCGGTCAATCGTTTTGTTTTCATTTTTTACTCGCCTTTGCAAATCGTTTTGAATCACTTGTGACTGAGGTTATCATAAGGTTTGAAGGGTGTATGGGTCGTTGCACGGGAGTGCCGTCTTTTTTTGCAATTGACACTTTTTCAATGTAGACTCGTTGTTTTCGCGTGTCAACGCGCTCAACTTTTCCTTTTTTCCCGCTAAACTCGCCGCGCATGACTTGGACGGTGTCGCCAACGCGAACAGGCGCGCTGCGCGTGTTGTATTTTTTTGCAAGTTCTTTTGCAAGGTGCGCTCCCATAAGCTTTCTTCGCACGTGATTTGGAGCATTAAAACGGTACTTGCGCTGTTTTGATGCTTTCTTGCTTGCGTTCCAAAACCTGCTCCATATGTTCATAGTAATTATCACACTACAATACTGCATATTTTACCCAGCGTAGGGTATCGTTGCACAACTTCCCGTGCAACAGCGCCTTTGATGCGGCTTCCTTTTGGGCTGCCCACCATGTCAGTAACGAGGACTGCTGCGTTGTCTTCAAAACAAACACGCGTGCCGTCAGGGCGCTGGAATTCTTTGCGTTGGCGGATAACAACCGCGTTTACTACGGTTTTGCGAATTTCAGGTTTTCCTGCTTTCACGCTTGCAACAACAATGTCACCAACACCTGCAGCGGCGATTCTTCGCTTTACTCCGCCGTATTTTTTGACGCCAATGACTTTAATGATTTTTGCTCCGCTGTTATCAACCACTTTAATTTCTGCGCCAATAGGAAGCGGTCTTCCCACTGTTGAGGGAATTGGTCTCATGCTCGTTTCACCTCAATTACGCAAAACGTTTTGGTTTTTGAGAGCTTTCGTGTTTCCATAACCTTCACTTCTTCGCCTTGTTTTGCACTAATGCAGGGCGGGTTGTGCGCGGTTACGCGGGATTTTTCTTTTCTGTATCGCTCATATTTTGGCACGTATACGCGTCGCTCCCATTCTACTTTAACGGTTTTGTGCATTTTGTCTGAAGTGACCGTACCGCTAAAGATTTTTCCGCGAACGCTTAGTGAACCATGAAATGGGCATTTTGGGTCGTCACACGTGTCTTTTGGTGGAACTACTTTGATGCCAATGTTTTTTGGTTGCGGTATTGTTTTTGTTACCATCGTGTTTTCCTGATTGTTTTTTTGATGCGCTCTTCGGGTCGTGCAAGGAGTAAAATCCCGTCTACGAGCACGTTTTGTCCGTCTTTGAGCGTGAACTTGAAACTTGTTTGGGCTTTATATACCTTTTTCTCTGTGCTGTTTTGCGCGATTACGAGCATGTTTTTTGTTTCGTCAACTACGCGCCCTTTAAGCCCGATTTGGTCTTTGTTCTTGCTTGCTACTACTTCAACGTGAAGCCCGATGAGCTCATCTTTGAGCACGTTTTCGATTGTGTTCATGTGATTTTAGAGGACGTCTATGCTTTCTTCGGGAAAACCAAGCGCCACGAGTACGGGCTGAATCTTGTCCCGGTGGTTTCCTTGCAATTCCACGATGCCGTTTTTGAACGTGCCTCCGCACGCGAGTTTGTTTTTGAGTTGTTTTGCCACGCTTTTGACGTCAATGCTTTTTTCATCAAATCCTTCAACAAGGGTGTAATCTTTTCTGTAGCGGCGTTTTTCAACTCGAACGCGTATTTTTTGCTGCTCTTTTGCAAGGCTTTCACATACGCACAAATCCTCGGGAAAGCCGCAGTTTGAGCAAATTTTACTCATTCTCTAGTTTGAGCCTCCATTGTTAATAGTTAGTAAGCGCGCAATATCCTTTCTCACATGTTTTATGCGTGATGGATTGTCAGGAGTGAGTCCTGAGCGCACTTGTGAACGTAATCGCATGAGTTCTTTTTGCAGCTCAAAAAGGAGTTCTGCGCGTTTTTTCTCCTCCATGTTTCGAATGTCTTTTGCTTTCATGCTGTTTTTTCCTCATTTTTTTTCGTGTTTTTAGCAACAGGGGTTTCTTGCTTTTTTTCAGCCTTTTTTGCGGGTTTTTCTTTGTTTATGCTTTGTGTTTGCTTTTTTTCCTGCATGCCGGGTGTTGCTTCTTTTTTCTCTTCAGCGTCTTTTTTTGTTTGAGCAGTTTTTTCTTCTTTTATTTCTTTTTTTGGCTGCACTGTGCTTAAGTCTTGTTTTTTGATATCGTAAATCGTGATTTCATCAGGCATGCGAACGTCAGCGCGTAGAATGCGAACAGTTACGCCAACAATACCTGGCCTGAGTTTTGCAGTTGTGAATCCTTCATCAACATCATAGTCTGACACGTAGCCGGTTTTTGGCAGATATCCTGCTCTAAATGGCCATGTTGTTGCGCGTTTTCCCGGCACTTTTCCTGACACCAGGATTTCAACACCTTTTGCACCAGCTCTCATGATTTCTTCTTGTGCTGAGTAACCTATTTTTTTGAACCGCTGAACGCCCCAGCGCGTGAGCTGAAACGCGAGTCGTTCGCTCATAATTTGCGCGTCAAGGGAAGGTTGTTTGACTTCTTCAACATCAACTTGCGGATTTTCAAGATTGAAGCGTTTTTGAAGCACTATGTTTACTGCTTTGATGTTTGCGCCTCCAGCGCCAACAACAAGACCTGGTTTTGAGGTGTAAATGACAACACGCATGCCAAGCGGTGTTTTTTGAAGTTCTGTGTGACTATACGCGCTTTTTGAGAATGTTTCTTTTAAGTATTGCTTAATTTTTACTTCTCGTACCTTTTCTGAGATGAATTTTCGCTCAATCATTGTTTTTCCTCATGTGTTGTTTTAGGCGCAGTTTTTTTTGGTTCTTTTTTCTCTGCTGTTTCTTGCTTTTTTTCAGCCTTTTTTGCGGGTTTTTTGGTTTCTTTTGCTCGTTCAACTTTTTCTGTTTCCTCAACTACAAGCCACATGCTTGTAAGCTTGCCCCGCCCATAGCGTTTGAGCCAGCTTCGTGACATTGAACGGTTTGCAACCGCTTCAGTGATGATAAGACTTTGCGTGTTTAATCCCTTGTCTTCAGCGTTTTTAACTGCGTTAGAGATGAGCTTAATAACGTGGTCGCATGCTTTAACCGGGTACCTGCCCGGTCCCATGCCGCGTTTATGTGACATGTCTTTGTTGTATCTCTTAAAGGGGATAGCTGCTTTTTTGTCTTTGACGCGTTCAAGATATGAGAGTGCAAGCGATACTTTTTTTCCGCGAATATAGTTGCACACTTCCACTGAGTGTTTGAACGAGATTGGAGCATAGCTCGTGCTTGCACGGGCAGTGTTCTCTTTTACGTTCATATAGTGTTTTGTCATAGTTACTTCTTACTCGCAGATGCCATACTTGATTTTGACGCGCCAATACCCGGAGAACCGTGGGAAACAGGTTTTCGCGTGAGTGCGAATTCGCCAAGATAGTGACCTACCATGCGGGGTCGTACGCGTACTTCAACATATTCTTTGCCGTTATGCACGCCAAGAACGTAACCGACCATGTTTGGGAGTACGAGCATGTCGCGTGAATGTGTTTTGATGATTTTGATTTTCTTTCCTTCTTCAGGGAGCGGTGTTTTTTTGATTTTTTCAAGGAGTTTTTGGTGGCGTTCTGAGAATCCGCGTTCAACGCTTCTTCGCGCGCGTGCGGGAAGAAGTTTCTTGAGTTCATCAAGGCTAAGTGCTTGCAATTCTTCAAGAGAGTTACCTCTGTATTTGAACTCTTTTTTTCTAAAGAGCAAATCATCGCTTGATTGTTTTTGCCCTTTTCGTTGCGAAAATCTCTTTTTTGCCATTATTGGTTACCTACTTTTTTCCTCTTCGTTTACCGGTTCTACGTGCACTAATTGAACCAACCTTTCGTCCGGGTGATGCGTGTCTGCTGACGGTCTTTTTCTTTCCAAGAGTTTTTCCGCCGCCGCCAAATGGGTGGTCTACTGCGTTTTTCTTTGTTGCACGCACGCGCGGCCAAATAATTCCTTTTGCTTTCATTGCATAAAAGCCTGCGCCTGCTTTAAGCATGGGTTTTTCAGTCATTCCAGCACCCGCAACTCTGCCGACAATAGCGCGGCATTCGCTGTGAATTTTTTTGATTTCTTTTGACGGGAGAAGAACGCTAGTGAGCTTTCCTTCTTTGCCAACAATTCTTCCAGCACCGCCAGCTGAGCGAATAAGCTTTGGTCCCGCACCGGGTCGCGATTCAACATTGCACACGAGTGAGCCTTCAGGAAGGTCTGCGAGTTTGTGAATCATAATGTTTTCGCCAACGCGCGAGCCGTTGGTTGCGGCAAGAAGCATGACATCTTTGCCAAACCTAACTTTCATGATGGGTGCGCTTTTAATGTTATCATGCAATAAATCAAGGATAATACCCGTGTTTTCTTGTTTTGGAAGTTCGATTTTGCCAAGTGATTTGTGAGTGCGTGGCCTAAATTTAGGTTTTGCTCTTCCACGTCGTTGCAGGGGTATACGTTTTGGCATGGTTACATCATTCCAAGGTCAGTTGCCACATCAAGTGCGTTGCTTTGTTTTGCAAGCATGACAAAGGCCTTTTTAAGTCCCTTTGAAGTTTTGAGTATGCGCACGTTTTTAACCTTAACCTTAAAGGCGGTTTCAACATCTTTTCGTACACTCGTTCGGTTTGCGCGCTCATCAACAATAAACGTGAGCGTGTTTTCTGACTCAACGAGCCGCACTGACTTCTCGGTTGTTAACGGGTATTTAAGCGTGTTCATGTGAATAGCGCCTCAGTTTCAAGGATTTTGAGTGCTGATTGAGTGAAAATAATAAGCCTGCCTGCGTGTGCTCCTGGCGCAAGCGCGCTGACGTTCAAGTTTTTGACGTGTACAACATCGGTTCCGGGAATGTTTTTAATCGCGTTTTGTGCGTCACACGCGCCTGAAACAACAACAAGCGGACCTTTTTTGGTTTTGTATTTTCTTGCGCGCATAGTTCCTTTTCCTGCACGCACTCCTTTTTTGCTCACGCGCTCAAGCTCGCTTACCAGTCCTGCTGCAGTAAGCGCGTTTGCCACGTCCTTTGTTTTCTTTGTTTTTTCAAACGCGTCTTCAAACACGATTGGAAGCGTTTTGATGTTGTTAAGAGCGTGTTTTTTTCTCACAAGCTCAATATTAGTGCTTGCAGCAAGTGCTGAGCGGATTGCGAGTCTGCGCTCTTTTTGGTTGACTTTCTTCATGCGTTCAGCTTCTGGTTTTGGAGGGTGTGCACGTCGTCCGCCAACAGCAAAAGGCACAACTGCGGCGCGCAGATTAAACTGGGTTCCGCGTCTCCAAAGCACTTTTCGAGGCGTTCTTGAACGACCTTTGCCGTAGACACCGCGATATTTTCGTCGGCGTTTTGATAAGTATACTGAAAATAATTTTCCTGCAAGCGCGCTTGGACCATAGGGTTGTCTGCTATGGGATTCCTGTGCTTGGAATGCACGTTTAATGATTTCAGGGCGATAGGCTTCACTAAACTGTTTTGGAAGCGTGGTTGTTGCTTTCTTTTCGCCTTTGAGTGAGATAACGTTTACGCTTGTCATTGTTGTGACCTCAATGCCACGTGTGTGAGCTCAGGTGCGGCATGTCGTGTTTTTTGTGAGGGTCTCAGTGCTTTTCGCAAGATAATAAGACGCTTTTTTGAGCCCGGAATGCTTCCTTGAACAAGCACGTAATCATGAGTAATGTCTCCATAGTTAACAATCCCGCCCTTGATTTTGAGAGTTTCACCAACTTGGAGGATTTGTTTATTGTATTCTGCGCGTGAGTGGAAACCCATTTGACCATGTTGTGGCACTCGAAAGGATGTTTTCTTTGGTGTCCATGGACCAAGTGTTCCTGCTTTACGCTTAACTTTCTCTGCTTTGTGCTGCAGGATACGGACGCCAAAACGCTTAACTGAACCTTGAAAACCTTTTCCCTTACTCACTGAGAACGTGTCAACGTACTCTCCTTTGTCAAACACGTCTGATATACGAAGCTCTTTTCCAAGCAGGTTTTTTGCGTATTCAAACGCAGCGGTGAGTTCTCCGCCAACTTTGAGTTCAAACACGTCGGGTCGTTTCTTTCCGAGCCGTGCAAGGTGTGGTTGGGTGTGAGCAAGCATGCGGATTTCAGCAGCATCTTTGAGTTTTTCTTGCACCTGCGCAAGTGTTTTTTCTGACGCGAACGTTTTTGGTGTTTTGATTTTTCGCACAAGATATTTGTCTTTTGTGTCAGCCCACACTTCAGTAAGAGGCGCAAGACCTTCAAGAGATTGCGAGTATAAGCGAAGACCAAAGAATTTGAGAGGTGGCACTTCAATAATAGTAACCGGAAGCGCGATTTCAGCGCCTTTTGTTTGCGATGTTTTTTTGTTGTCAATTGCAAGCACACGGGTCATGCCCGCCTTATACCCGGCAAAACCAAGTAGTTTTGCTTCAGTTGAGCGGGGCCATGATGCAACAGAAGGATATGGTCGCTTTGCACGCACGCGTGGCCAAAACTGCAGGCTACCTCTGCGTGGGCGGTGTCGAAATCCTACCTGATGACCCATGAAGTATTCACTTAAGTCAAAAATGCAGAATACTATTTAAACGTTATGTCTTGCGTCCTGAAAATTGTGCGCGAAAAAGTTCAACAAGTTCATCTGTTTTGCAAATAATATCATCTAATTCTTCTGATTTTTCGAGATAAAACCCTCTTTTAGGCTCTTTTACGCGGTCAAGATAACACGTACTGTTTATGAATGTGTCATGCGCATACCGTGATGGCGTATCGTTTGTAAGTATGTGGCCTAATTCTTCAACATATGCGGGAAGTTCGCCGGCGGGAAAAAGGTATGACACGCGCGCTTCCATATACTGTGCTACCTGTTGAAGAGATTCAAACGTGAGTTTTGATTCACCTAGGATACGAGTATCAAACAGTATCGTTTGGTGGGGGTGAACCTCTTGAGACTGTTTTGCAGTTGAAATTCTATTCTTAATGTTTGCAAGAAACTCATCAAATGTTTCATGCACATGCCAAATACGTTGCGCAAGTTCTGCTTCAAACGCGCAATAGCGCTCATCACCAAGATAAATTTTATCTAAAAACAGGGGCGAGAGTTTTGAGAGAAAAAAGTTTCTTTTTGAGTGCGTGTTTTTTGGAAAGGTAACAAAACCATTCCACAATTCAGGATGTTGTTTTAGTAAAAGGTACAGGTGGTCTTCAAATGATGAACGCCACACCGGCTTTTTTTCAAGCGTGTGCTCTTTTGCATGCACGTATTCATGGTGTTCAAGCACAGAAAAGAATTCCTCAAGGGTGTGTGTTTCAAACACAGACCCGTCAACAAGGATTTGGGCAGGATTTTTTTCTCCAGAAAAAAACGAACGAAAATGAGGTACCACTTGCATTACGGCATTATGTAATTTAGTAATAACAACCCCCTCGACATATGAGGGCTTATTTGTGTTAATATACTCTAAGAACTCGTGTCGTGGCTCCTTCCAGATTCCAGATGCCAAATACAATTCCTTTAATGATTGAGCAGTCATTTGGCAAACAAGACACTCACAAGGCTTAATAAATGTTTAGTACGCGCTATTAAATAATGAGCTACAAGTACGTTGACGACCTTACAAGTGATGTTATGTTTCGCGTTACTGCTAAGAAAAAAGAAGCACTGTTTGAAGACGCAGCCCTTGGCATGGTTAACATCATGTATGACACAAAAAAAGTAAGCAGACAAAAAAAATACCGTATCAAAACGCAGGGAAGCGATATTGAAGAACAACTCTACAATTTTCTCACACAAGTGCTTATCACTTTTGAAACAAAACAGGTCATGCTCAAAGACTTTCACGTAACCATACGCGGAAAAAACGTGAACGCAACCGCACACGGCATGAAAACAAACACAAACCTTATTCAGACACACGTAAAAGGAGTTACCTATTATAATTACTCAGTCTCCCAAAAAAAGAATGCATGGGTTGCAAACGTGGTGGTGGATATATAATGATAAGAGACAAGCTTGAGAAAATCAATGACTTTACCTGGAAACTGCCAAAAACAGTTCGGGAAAAAATGCGCGTTGACGCACACATCTTTGCAAGCAAGAACATTATTGATTCTGGTGATGACAAAGCATTTGAACAACTCACCAATGTAGCATGCCTCCCGGGCATTATTGAGCCTGTTGTTGGCATGCCTGACCTTCACTGGGGGTATGGTCTTCCAGTTGGCGCAGTAGGCGCATTTGACCTGCAAGAGGGCATTATCAGCGCAGGCATGACTGGTTTTGACATTAATTGCGGTATTCGCATGCTCACCACAACTCTTGTTACAAAAGATGTTCAAGCAGTAAAGCGCGAGCTCACAAATGAATTATTCAAACGCGTGCGCGCGGGTGTTGGGTCAAAAAGCAGGATTAAACTCACTGCTGCCCAACTTGATGAAGTCATGGAACGCGGCGCACAATGGTGCGTTGATAACGGGTATGGCATCAAAGAAGATACTGCACACAGTGAAGAAAACGGAAACATGCCTGGAGCAAACCCCGCAAAAGTGAGCAGAGACGCGCGAAAACGAGGCATGCCCCAGCTTGGCACGCTTGGCGCGGGAAACCACTTTCTTGAAGTGCAGCGCGTTGAACAGGTGTTTGACAAAACAATTGCAGACGCATACGGACTCTCCAAAGACCAAGTGGTTGTTATGATTCATTGCGGAAGCAGGGGCTTTGGCCACCAAATTGCAAGCGATTACTTGCGCATCATGAACCGCGCAGTTAAAGAAAACAACATCTGGCTTCCCGACCCGCAACTCGTGTGCGCACCCGTGCAAAGCACGCAAGGCATTGACTATTATGAAGCAATGGTGTGTGGCGTGAATTTTGCGTTTGCAAACCGCCAAATGATCACCAGCTTTGTTCGCGAAGCATTTTCTCGCGTGTTCAAAAAAGACTGGCACGAACTAGGCTTAACTCTCTTGTATGATGTGTGCCACAACATTGCAAAAAAAGAAATCCACACCATTAACGGAAAGAAAAAAGAAGTAATGGTGCATCGAAAAGGCGCGACACGCTCGTTTGCACCTGGTCACGAGAAAGTGCCAAGTGCGTATCGCCGTGCAGGACAACCCGTACTCATTGCAGGCAGCATGGGAACTGCAAGTTATATTCTCTCAGGAACCCAAGGCGCAATGGAAAAGAGTTTTGGCAGTTCATGTCATGGCGCGGGCAGACAAATGAGCCGTAAAGGAGCGATTCGCGAGTTTAAGGGTGCAAACATTCAAGCCCAGCTTGAAAAAAAAGGCATTCTTGCAAAAGCAACCAACCCCCTCCTGCTTGCAGAAGAAGCACCTGGCGCGTACAAGGATGTTGATGAAGTGATTGCAAGTGTTGCAGGTGCAGGCATTTCAAACACGGTCGCGCGCGTAACACCTCTTTTGGTGACAAAAGGATGAAAAAAACACGCGCGTATTATAACGCGATTAGCAAAGGATATGATGAATTGTATGGGCGCGAACAGGAAGAAAAGTGGGACGCGCTCAAAACATTTGTTCAGGGAAAAACCCTTGACATAGGCTGCGGAACAGGAATTATTACTAAACACATCAAAAACGTGGTTGGTCTTGACAGCTCACCAGGCATGCTCGCACACCTGAGCGGCATAAAAGTCATTGGTGACGCGTGCGCACTGCCATTTAAGGACAAAAGTTTTGATACCGCGCTCTCGCTTACCCTGCTCCAGGACGTATCTGAACCTGAGCGCGCGATTCGTGAAATGAAACGCGTTTCAAAACGCGTGGTGTTTTCTGTGCTCAAAAAAACGTGGACTACTGCCCGCGTTTTGAGCATAACCGCAAAACAAGGTTTGAAAGGCCGCGTGATTGAACACACAAAAGACATCTTCTTTGTTCAAGACTAAAGACCAAAACTGTCCACAAACTTTTGCATTTTTCCCACGTGGTCAAGAAATGCTTTTCCTTCCGTAGTTAAGTGGATTTCATCACCAATCACAACCAGCTTCTTTTTTTCAAGTTCATCAAGATAGCTTGCAAGGCGAATATATGTTAAGTTTGTCTTGTACATTAAGTGCGTGCGCTTGATTGAAGGATTCATTTTGATGGTTTTAAGAATATCATAAATGATTTGCAACCGATTTCGCTTCTTAGCCATTGTTGTTTTTACTCACCCCACCTTTTTTTCGCCTAGGATGAGCGTGTGAGAACATACACGCTCAAAAGGACGCCATACGACGCCACACGCACGAGATTGTCCACAAAAAATAGTGAACTATTTATAAATATTAGGAAATAGCTCAAATGGCTTACTAAAAGCCCGAAAAAGGCTAAAAGAACCAATAGAGCGTTTCTTGAGCGTTTTTTAGCGTAGTTCTCGTAAAAATAAAGCACGGGAAACGTAAGCAGGATTGCACCAATCAGTTCATGGAAGAGAGGGGAATACGTGTAGATAAGAAACAAGCTTAACACGTAAATAATAATTTGAAGTGCAAACAAGCGATACCTGCGGATATCTAAAAAAAGCTTGTCAAGGGTTGTGTAGCCAAAAAGCAGAAATGCTGAATACGCAAGAATCCACACAGAACGCAAAAACAGGTTTGAAAACGAAAAATACAATTCTGCAATATTAAGGCCCACTTTTGTGATAAAGGCTATGCTAATAAGCAAAAACCCGATGCCAAGCAATTTGTGCTTTCGCTCCCGCGTAACAAGCTGGATTCTAAACAAGTACAAACCAATAATAAATGTGATACAAGAAATTGCAAGCTCTAATACACTATTTGTTACGCCTAAAAGAGAAACATCCATTATCTCGTACCTGCGCGTTTTGCCTTTTAAGTCTTGTGAACCATGCGTCTTGATTATGATTTCATAATGGCTTTATAAATAGGGTGACAAGAGAATAGTGTCAAACAAGGGCATTCGGGAGTCCAACAAAACGACATTCACCAAAAGCACGCGACTACATCCTTCCCACGCCAAAAAAAAGGGTGTTCGCAGCAAATGGGGGGAGACAAAAACCCCCCTCATGTTCACCACCTCTCCTCTGCATTTTTTTTCTTTTTTTTCTTTTTTGCAACAAAAACAGAGTACAGAATGTTTTTATGCACGACAAAAACAAAACAATACAGGGGAGTATAACCTATGGATAATACACGTGTTGCACGCGTACTTGAAGCAATAGCAGACCTTCTTGAATTAGAAGACGTGCAATGGAAACCCCGCGCGTACCGTGCAGCAGCACAAAGCATTGCTTTTATGAGTGAAGACATCAATGACGTGTACCAGAAAGGATTGCTCGAAGACATTCCTCATGTAGGAAGCTCAATTGCAAAAAAAATTGCTGAACTCATTAAAACCGGCTCGCTTCGCTATTACGAAAGGCTCAAGAAAAAGAGCAAGGTAAATATTGAAGAACTCTCACGCATTGAGGGGCTTGGACCAAAAACCATCAAACACTTGTACGACGCGCTACACATAACAAATCTTGCCAGCCTCAAAAAAGCAGCAGAAGAAGGAAAAATCAGAAACCTTGAAGGTATGGGTAAGAAACGCGAAAAAAACCTATTAGAAGCGATTCATTTTGCGCAAAAAACAAAAGACCGCCATGTTCGCGGCCACGTGGTGCGTGACATTGACGCGCTCAAAACACACATCACGCGTAACCCTGCTGCAGGATTATTTCTTATTGCAGGAAGTTATCGCCGCTACACTGAAACTATTGGTGATATTGACATTCTCGTCACGTCAACCCAGCCAAAAAAACTCATCACGCACATTAATGCGTTTGAACGCATAGAGCGCATGCTTGCAAAAGGAAGCACGAAAACAAGCTTTGTGCTTAAAAACGGTCTGCACGTTGATGTGCGCGTGGTTGACAAGAATAGTTTTGGAAGCGCTGCCCAATACTTTACTGGTTCAAAATATCATAATATTGCACTGCGAAAAATCGCGCAAAAAAAAGGTTTGAAACTCTCAGAATACGGTCTTTTTAGAGGAGAAAAACGCATTGCAGGGAAAAACGAAAAAAGCGTGTACGCAGGACTTGGACTCCAGTACATTTCCCCAGAACTGCGCGAAAATCAAGGCGAGATTGAACTCGCAAAAAACAAAAAGATTCCAACACTCGTAGCAAAGGTTCACGGAGATGTGCAAATGCATACCCACTACAGTGACGGAGCAAACAGCGTTGGTGAGATGATTCATGCCTGCAAAAAAATGGGCTACGCATACATGGGCATTAGCGACCATGCAGGAACGCTCAAAATAGCAGGAGCCATGAACAAACAACAAATAGCAAAACAGCGAAAAGAAATTGACAAACAAGACTTTCACGTCTTACAGGGTGCAGAAGTGGATATTGATTCAAAAGGAAAACTCACCCTCAAAAATGACGCGCTCAAAGATTTTGATTATGTGATTGCCTCAATTCATAGCGGGTTTCACCAAACAAAACAGCAACTCACAACTCGTATCCTTGCAGCTATGCAAAACGAGTACGTGCGCATTATTGCACACCCTACCGGGCGCGTTATTGGAAAGCGTGAAGGCTACACCCTTGATTGGGAACGCGTGTTTAACACCAGCAAGGAAACAAACACGTATCTTGAAATCAACGCGTCACCCGAGCGGCTTGACCTTCGAGACGAGCACATTCATGCAGCAATAAACGCAGGATGCAAACTTATCATCAACACTGACGCACATAATACTGATTCACTTCACTGCATGGATGCAGGAATTGGCATGGCACGCAGAGGATACGCACAAGACAAGCATATCATAAACACGAAATCATACATGCCATTTCTCAAACTGCTCAAAGCGTGACGTGTTCAAATAAGAATGTCTTTGAGCGGGTCGCTCTCCATAGATGCTGACGCCACGTTTTTGTCTTTGTCTAACGACGATTTTTGGTTATCCGCGTTACGCGCGCTTAGAGGAGTGCTTAAACCGGCTTTTGCCGGTGTACGCTCGCTCAAAGGCGCGCTTAAACCGGCTTTTGCCGGTGTACGCTCGCTTAGGCGTGCAAATTCATCTTCGTGTTTCATAATAAAGTTTTGAAGTGCAAACACAAGACGTGACGCTTCAACAACTGAAAGCTTGAATGCTTTTCGCTCCCCTTTCTCATTGCTCAAGCTCAGCATGAGATTGCCATCTTTTGGGTAACCCCTTTCAAGCTTGGGCAGTTCCCCATTGAGTTCAAGCACGCTTCGCGTGTCTTTAAAGAAATGCGCGAAATTAACAATTTTCATGAGCTATACCAACAATTATTACGCATATTTGCATACAAAAACATTATTATACTCAATGTCCGCTAATCGGGAATGTATGGACTTTGAGGATGTTGACACCCAAACGCTCAGTGAGTACTTGCACACGCTTCGAAAACTAAGCGCATGCAACCTTTCCATGGGGAATGTGCTTGTCACGTGCAAGGTTTTGTATGAGCGCTACATTTCAAAAGCGCTAAGTGAAAGCGCGCTTCATTCAGATGAGTTTCGCCTTAATCTTGATAAAGCGTATAACGCAATGAAAGTGATACACTATTTCTCAAAAAAGAAGAATTTGCCTGACCTGTTTTGGCGCGCGACAAACGCGTTAGAAGGGCTTGAAACACTCACCGGAAAGAATAAAAAACACTCGTATCTTGAACAATTTCTCTACCATTGAGTGCAGTAAAGCTTTTGAACACGTTTTTTTAAAAAAAGAAGTATGGATATTGATTATGCTAAACTCAACGAACTGCCCCCTGCTGAGTACTGCGCGTGGCTTGATTCGTTTATGAAACAATCATCACTAAAAGAACGAACACGCGTTCTTGGCACTCTTATCTGCTCGTACGCGCAACACTTGCAGGGAAAAAGCAAAAACATTACACAACTGCAAACAAAAGAAGGCGATGAATATTTTCAGCGATTCATCCACACACTCAAAACCGCACAAGATGATGCAAAAACGCATGGGCTTGAAGACGTGGCGGAACAAACAGAAGAAATTCTTGGCACAATACAGACCTATCTTAGACTTATCTTCACTGACTCAGCATCACAGCGAATGTTGCAAGAGATTTTGCGAAAACCAACGCATCGCGAAGGGTTCTTGTACCTTTAATCAAACCAGTTCAAAATAGAGTCGGCGATTGTTTTTTCCCTTATTATCTGTTTTAAGCAGTCTAATAGCACCTACTTCCTGCGTGTTTTTCACGTGCGTTCCCCCATCTGCCTGCTCATCAACCTCGCCTATGGTAACTACACGCAGGGTGGTGATTTTTCCTAACAAGCCTTTTGCAAGACGCGCAAGCTCAGGTTTTGCGCGTGCTTGTTCACGCGTAATATATGAAATAGTAATAGGAATGCATTTTGCAAGCAAACTGTTTGCGGCATTCACAAATTGCTGCAGCTTTTCTGGGGAATAATCGTCCATAGAAAAATCCATACGTGACTTGTCAAGACCAAGCTGGTTTCCCGTAATTTTAGCGTGTGCTGTTTTGAGAAGCACTGCGCTAAGCACGTGCGATGCCGTGTGTGCGCGCATGAGTGCGTATCTGCGCTGCCAGTCAATTTCGCATGAAACTATGTCACCAACAGCAAGACCGGGCGCATCAACTTCATGACTTATAGTGCCGTTAAATTTTCCCACAAACACCACACGAAACGCCTGACCCTCCTTTCTTATCACTCCCGTATCACTGGGTTGTCCTCCACCAGTAGGATAAAACGCAGTTTTGTCAAGCACAACATAAGTGTCATCTTTGAGAGAAACAACGCGGGCAGTCCAGATTCTAAGATACGAATCATCAAGGTAGAGCGCATCAGTCATAGTATGACTCTAGCAGTAGAACTGAATTAAATATTTTTGTATCACCCGTCACTGTTTTAAATAGTTTATAAATGATTTTGCATAACGCATATAAAAAGCGCCTGTTGTAGGGAAGAGTAGAACAAACACTTTGGTGATTGTTTATACTACACAAAAAGAAGGTGAATTAAACGATGATAGAAAAATACCAATTTGATGACGAAGATGACCCTGAAGACGATGACGACGAAGACTCAGACGATGAAGACTGGTAAAAACGTGTCCAGCGCATCATAATTCACACAATAATTGTGTGCAAAACCATTCCTTTTTTATTTTCCAGATTATCAGCATCTAGTGTGAAGCTTGCATCCATGATTGAAAACGTTACGCACGTGTGCGAATCACTTTCAGTCAATGCAAAAGCAGAATACCGAACACCGCTTGGCTCGCGCATTGATATTGCACTCTTCAAAGAAAACAAGCCCGCTCTTGCAATTGAGTTTGAGAATTCATACAAGTGGATAGCACAGCGCGTACTCTATAACGGGATAAAAGCACATGCTGCCGGATTTGACACCATCCTTTTTATCTGCCCGTTTCAAAAAGAGTTCACCAATAAACTTGTTTTAGCACATCTCGAACACTTAGGAGTTCGCGTTTATTTCTCTGACAAAAACACGTACCAAGACGCGATATTCAGCATAGTGAAAGATATATAATTTCTAAGACTACAGATATGCGTATGGGAGCAGTTATTGATGTGTCTAACCTAACAAAAACGTACGGCTCGCTCAAAGCAGTTAATAACGTATCACTAAGCGTTGAACAGGGAGAAATTTTTGGTCTTATTGGACCAAACGGCGCGGGAAAATCAACAATGATTCGCCTTCTTACCGGACAAAGCGCGCCAGACCACGGATCTATTCGCGTGCTTGATACAAACGTAATTGAAAAACCAGTTAGTTCACGAAAACAGGTTGGAGTGATTCCCGAACAAGAAGTTCCTCCCTCATTTCTTACCAGTGAAGAGTACTTGCGCTTTGTCAGCGAAATCAGACACGTCAAAGACGCTGAGAAAAAAATGAAACATTGGTTTGAGTTTCTTTCTTTTGATTCTCAAAAACACAAACTCAGTAAAGACTTGTCGCGCGGAACACGCCAAAAACTCATGATGAGCCAAGCGTTCTTCTTTGAACCAAAACTTGCCTTTATTGATGAACCGCTTGTCAATCTTGACCCGCTTATTCAAAAAAAGGTTAAAACATTTTTCAAAGATTACACAAAACAAGGTAACACCATTTTTCTCTGCACACACGTGCTTTCCATAGCTCAAGAGCTCTGCGACCGCGTTGCATTCATGCATAATGGCCATATTGTAAAAACTGAGCGCGTTAAAACACTTATCACCAACTATGGAACGCTTGAGCACGCCTTTGAGAGGATTCTGTCATGAGCTTGTTCAAACAACTCCTGCGCGAAGAATGGCACATTCACGCAAGCATTGTTGGCAACACCTCTTTTGCACTTTTTGCGCTGGTCGTGTTTGGATTATGCTTAGCTTTCGCGTTTGTTGCACCTTACATCATTACGCACACGCAGATGATGAGCTTCACACATTACACCTTTCTCGTGTTTGGTCTTATGATTGGCGCGTTTGGTCTTGGCGGGCGTGAAGTTTTGAATCGCCGTTTTGGAGAGGTTAGTTTTTTAGCGTACTCATCACGCACCCTGCCTATTGGATTGCACACTATTTTTGCCAATTTTATTATCAAGGATATAGTCTACTATTCTGCATTTCTTGTCATCCCCTTTAGTGTTGCATTACTCGCAAGTGCAGCAATCACTCCCCTCCCCTTTATGCGCGTGCTTGTTTCTCTACTTACGCTCCCGCTCTCATTTTTGCTGGGCTTATCGCTCAGTTTTCTTATTTCAACCCTCTACACACGCGCGCAAATCATTGCACAAGCACTTCTTATCATAGCAGTAGTGCTTGGTTTTGTGGGTATTACTTTTTTTCTTAGCGAAAGCATCTATCAAAACGCGCTTGGCCCACTCGCGTTTTATCTCACACTAAACCCCACGTATCTTGTGTTAACTCTTTGTGCAATTGGAGCATTTTTGCTTGCTGCAACTCTGCTATTTAGTTTTGAACACTTTGCGCTTGCAAAAAGCTACCCCTCACTTTTTGGCAGGCAAGAAAAACATTCGCTTCTTCGCGCATTTATTATTAAAGATTTAATTGACCTTCGCAGAAGCCAAGGGGGTTTTGGAAAAATCTTTTTCTCATTTCTTATACCGCTTATGATTGTTGAGGTCATGATACGCGTGTTGCTTAACATTTTTTCAGTTTCAAATGATGGATTGCTCATCCTCTTTAGTGTGGTTATTGGCATCACTGCATCAACTGTATATAATTGGCTTACTGAATTTGACCTTATTGACAAGTACGCATTTTTACCCGTTTCCACAAAATCAATTCTTCGTGCAAAAACCACTCTTGCATACACAATTGGCGCAACAAGCGGTTCTTTTATGCTCATCATCTCAGTTTTATTTCTTAATGCAAGCATTGAAGCGTTCTTGCTTGGTCTGCTTGTTTTAAGCGGAGTTTTTGCGTATACAACAAACACGCTTGTTCTGCTTACTGGACTGAGTCCAAACATTTTATTGTTTGATGCAAAAATATTTATGCGCTATATACTCTTTCTTGCACCGGTTATTATATGGATGATGTTTTTGTCATTTGCGCACCCAAACGCGCAAAGCACGCTGCTACTTGGTGCAACCTCGCTTGTACTTCTTTTTGTTTCAGCAATCATGGGTTATGCAATTCGTGCAAGCCCCCAACGCATTCAACTCATCAATTAAAACAATGTTTTTATTAACACATGACTTATTTTGAAAAACAATGCCAGCATATATTCTTGTACACCTTAATGGGCTTCTTCTTGATGTTACTAAGGCGTATCAGGATAATGTGAAATTGCAATGGCTTGCGCTTCGCCAAAGCAATGTTAAGTTTTCTATTGCGCAAGAAGACTATGCTGCCCTTGAAAAACGAATCAAGCCATCAATTCTGGTAAATGATTCAGAAGGGTATTGGCATAAGTTTTGGAAGCACGCGCTTATAGAAATCGGGCTTAACCCCACACCCTCAGTACTTGATAAAACACTTGCAAAGTTTCGAACCTTTATGATACACTCCTCACACCTCTACACAGATGTCATGCCCTTTCTTAAACAGGCAAAGCAACAGAGTATCCGCGTTGTGCTTTGCGAAGATTCAAGCAAAGAATATGTTAACAAAGCGCTTGAACAGTTCGGACTCAAAGACGCGTTTTATAAAACCATCATTGTTGAGGGATTTAGACGCAGTCAAAAAGAGTTCTACGACCAGGTGTTTGAAACCCTTAACATCACGGCAAAAGACGCGCTTATACTCTCTTCACGCGTTGACAAGGATTACGCACTTGCATCAGACTGTCATTTTGAAACATTGCTCGTGCTGCGCCGCTTTTTTAGAAGCATTAATACGCAAAAAAGAACAGCACAAACCCAAAACGCAATCAATTTACTCCACGTTCTTGATGACGCACGGATTACAACAACAAACGAGTCTGATACCGCATCTGAGGAAACTGACCGATTTGAAACCATTCCCTCATTTGAAGATGCATTCAAAAAGCTCACCATGATAGACAATGAAGCCCGCGCAGACGAGCATGATAACCCTGCAGATGAAAAAGAGGAGTATGATGAATCATTTTCAGCAGAATTTGATACCATTGGCGCACACATCACCCAAAAAAAGAAAAAAGAAAAAAATGAACAGAACACTGAAAACACGGCATTAGAAGAAGAATTTGATGAGGATTACGAGCTCGCACTCGAAACGCTTAAAACACGCATGCTCTAAAAAAATACACGCAATGGTATATACTGACAAAAAAACCGCAGACGCGCACGATTATATGTATGACAAAACACTCTACCAGTGGGTTTTAACACGCCCCTTCCAGCCCTTTATCACGCACCCGTCGGTTACACGACTCAAAGATATTTCACTAAGCGCAATACCCACGCGCTACAAGCATGAGCACCATAACCGGCGCATGGATTCCCGCTTTATCCATTCAATAGGGGTTATGCATCTTGCAGGACTTCTCAGCGACCAAGAAGAGCTCAAAGCACATTATGAACCCCTTTCAATAGCAGGACTCTATCATGATAGCGGAAGCCCGCCGTTCTCGCACGCAGCTGAACCATTCATGCAAAAAATGCTGGGCATTGAACATGACGAGCACGCGCGGCGCTGGCTTGAAGATGTTGAAGACCTGCTTGAAATGTATGGCACGAGCGTTTCTGAAGTCCACGATTTCGTGAGCGGACGCGACACGCTTGGCAATGTAATTGCAGGAACCCTTGACATGGACAATCTTGATAACTCGCTTCGCTATGGCGCGTGTCTTGGCGTGTTGCGCGAGGGCATATACGACCCGAGATTTATTGCAAAAAACATCGTACTAAAAAACAATAAACCCTTCTTTAAAAACGGGCTTGAGCATCAATTAAAAAAGTGGGACGTGTGCCGGCAAGAAGTGTATAATGAAGTGTACAGCACGAGCAATTTGTTTCCCTCAGCACTGCTCACAAAAGCATTGTCAACACTCTATGAGCACGGCGAGCTTTTAGAAGAATTCTTTGACTTAACCGAAACACGGGCAACCGCGTATCTTACCTGCCACCCAAAAACAAAACGAATACTAGGATTGCTTGAAAAACGCGTAAAACCACGAAACACATTCACATTTGATTTTGAACATCCTGTTGGACCAACAGAAGTGAATACCCTTGAGCAAAGCATGTGTGATGCGCTCAACATTCGAGAAGAAAACATGTTTGGAACCTACATTCATTCAAATCGAAACAAAATCGTGCACATACCTTTTGAGGATGGGAGCCTGCATAAACCACTCACCCAGTTACCAGTTAACCGCATCATACTCTACACCACCCAGCAGCACACACGAATCATTTAAATCACGCGAAAAACAGTCATAAACCCGTATGCCAAACATTCGCACAAATGGAATTCTCACTTATTATGAATCACGCGGAAGAGGAACACCCTTAGTATTTATTCATGGTCTTACTGCTTCGCATAAAGCATGGAGCGCGCAGGTTGAACACTTCAAAAAACAGTATCGCACCATAACCTATGACCTTCGAGGCCACGCGCAAAGCAGCAGCGCAAAAGGCGCGTACTCAATTGAACAAATGGCAGACGACCTTAACGCGCTTTTGAATGCGCTTAACATAAAAAAGCCCGTTCTTTGCGGTCTTTCACTTGGCGGCATGATTGCACAAGCCTACGCAGTAAAATACCCGCAAAAACTTAGCGCACTCGTACTCTCAGACACGCTCACAAAAGAGCCGTTTGGCATGCTTGAAACCCTTGAACAACTCATCACGCCAAAACCCATGTTTGGAGAAAAACGAAACACCCTGATTGCGCGAGCGTACACCGGCAAAAGCCGGTTTAAGCACGCCTTTGAGCGAGCGTACACCCGGGCAGCCTATTTATTTCTTAGAAAAAAACCATCACCCATCCAGAAAAAAATTATTCACGAGTTTGAATCATTTAACAGAACACAACTCATAAAACACATTAATGCAATTCACGCGTTCAAGGGTGTGATGCTAAACGCGATTAGTGTGCCCACACTTGTTCTTGTTGGCGCGCTTGAGCCCCGTATTATTGCAAACGAATCAAAACAGCTTGCAAAACACATTCCTCACGCAACGCTTTGCACCATACCCGGCTCAGTGCATGTTTCAAATGTTGAAAACCCGCAACAATTCAACGTTGAACTTGAACACTTTTTAAAAAAATATTAAATCTTTACTGAGAACGTTGAGTTAGAATCAGCAAACGCGCAATTATTTCCCACATCACAACATCGCGCGTTCCATGTATAATTACCATTTGCAATATTATAAAAAATCCAGGTCAGACTTGCATTCATGCCAAACGCATTCTTTGTTGCGTGCGTTCCCCAATTGCCATTAGACATGTTAGAATAGAGCGTGCAGTTTGTTAATGCAGTCTCATCAGTTGCGTTCACATTAAATCCAATCGAGTTCGTACTCGTGTACTCCTCTCCAAGTAGAGGTAACATAAGCGCAACAAGGGGCGCTTTAACATCAATGAGCACATCGCTTGCAACACGACCGCCAAACGCGCCAGCATCATATTTGAGCACTTTGCCTGCAACAAAAGAAACCATGATTTGCACGTCATAGAGCGTTCCAAGGTCAAGTTCGCGCAGTCCTCCAACAGCAAAACGCTTTTCTTGGCCTGAACCAATTACCACGCCCGTACCGGTTTCAATACTGTTTAAGCCGTCAGTAATGTTAATGCTTTGAATTGTGATTGTGTTTCCAATCAGGTTTGCAAGCGAGAATTCAACTTCACCTGCTTTTGAATAGGACCAGGAATCAACGGAAAATGAACTAAACCCTGACGCGTACTCACCACTCCACGCGCGGGCATTAAACACGTTAAGTCCTGCAAGAGCCACAAGAACAACAATAATAACAAGAAGCGCCCAGCCATACGTGATTAAGTATTCAAGCGCGCTTTGACCCTTGCTCACAAATTCTCTACGAGCAAGCATTGTTTATTAATATTCTGGAATCTATAGGTTCAAAAGATTTAAGCATGCTAACTGGAGGTAGTTAGGTATGGCTCATTTTCTGGCGACTATGATTGCAACCCTTGGCGTGAGTCTTATTTCATTTATTGGTGTGTTTACCTTAAGCATTGAAAAAAAGAAACTTACCGGGCTTATTCGCAACCTTGTTAGTTTAAGCGCAGGCACGCTTATTGGCGGCGCACTCCTGCACCTGCTTCCTGAAGCCATGGCCACGCACGTGTCTTTAGCCATGGTAAGCATGATTTTTGGGTTTGTGATTTTTGGCGCAATTGAGTTTATTATCAAACAATTCTGGCACGCACAAAAAAAGCAAAAAACAAAATCATTTGCGTACATGAACCTTATAGGAGATGGCGTGCACAATTTTCTTGACGGACTTATTATCGGAACCAGCTTTAGCGCAAACATGGCACTGGGAATTACAAGCACGCTTGCAGTTGCACTTCATGAAATCCCTCAGGAAATCGGAGATTTTGCTATTCTTTTGTATGCTGGCATGAAAACGCGGCGCGCCCTTATGCATAATTTTCTCTCGGCACTGTTTGCGATTCTTGGCGGCATTATTGGTGTTGTGCTCCTTGAAAGCATACACTCAATTTCTGCGTTTCTTCTTGCCTTTGCTGCAGGGGGGTTTTTTTACATAGCCTGCATTGACCTTATTCCTGAACTTGCGCGGGACAAGAAAAAACATCCCCGCCACCACCTTCTTATCGGGTTTCTCACCGGCTTCGTGCTTATGCTTTTCCTCACATTTTTTTAAAACAATCATGCAAGAATTTTAAATAGGATTAAAACGTAAAGATTTTATGCACTAACACCCACAAATAGGGTGTGACACCCTGGTTTTCACGAAAAAAAGAACCCTCCCAATTCTATCCATTCCTTATGGGCATGGTGCTGTGTGCTGTCGTGTTCTATCTTGGATATGCTGGGGTCAAATGGGTGTCTCATAAAAAATTTGAAGCACTTGTTTTCGGTTTTGTGAGTATGCCCTATGCAATTGCGTTGTATGGTCTTATCAAAAATAAGCGTTGGGCACTCTATTTTACACTTGCACTCGCACTTATTGACGTTCCTGTCTCACGAATCCTTTTTGGCGCGTTTGGCAGCACGCTTGCTTCTCTTTTTGATGCAGGCATTATTGGTTTGTGCGCGTACGAGCTAGGATTTATTGAACATTAAAACGCTCATTAATAACATCAATACCTGTTTTGTACGCGTCTGTTAACTCCTGTTTATTCTGGTTATCTGGAGCAAGACGTATGATAATGTGTTGCTCGCCTTTTTTTTCTTCCTGATAAATGTGCGCGTGTTCCTGCAGCTGGAATAAACAATCTTCTGGCGTGTCTTGGGAACTGATTAATTCCTCAATAGTGGCATCAAATGATTCCACAAGATTTTCTATAACATCAGGGGCTATACCGGATGGTTGGAATTCTGCAAAGATTTTTTCAATACCTAAAAAACGTGTTGCAGCATGAAACGCTTTTTTAGCGAGTTTTTTTCTTGCACGCTCATTATAAGGGGTTCCTGGTGTGTGGTCTTTAATGTATTGTTCGTAGAAAGTGACCAGTTTTTTTTGAATTCTTCCAAAATAGGCAACCACAGTTTACCCACCTCTCCACCGTTTTCTCGCACGAGTTTTGACTATATAAACATTAGCAATAAACAAAAAAGCATAAGAACACGCTTTGTTTTTTATCAGTATCATGCATGAACTAAGCCTTCTTTCAGACAGGCGCATCAAAGAATATCGCGCGCTTGGTGAAATTGTTATCGAACCGTTTGAAGACGCAAATCTTGGAAACTGCAGCTATGATGTGCGTCTTGGCAAATGGTACTATCTTGAACGCCATGGAGACCATTTAGGACTTCACAACCCATTTAGTAAAAAAAGTGTTGAGACAATGTGGGCAGGACCCTACGAAGCGCAACCGCTCAAAACATACACTGAAGATGAATCATTTTTTTCTGAGCACATAAAAGAACGAGCACGCCAGGCAGGCTATCTTGTGTCAGACAATCTCTTGACCCAGATAGTAACGAGCCCGTTTGAAAACATCAAAAAAGATGAGAGAGTGATGTTTTTGTTTCCCCACCAAAACATGCTTGGCCATACGATTGAATATATTGGGGGCAAAAGCACGACCACCACTAAAATGCTTTCACGCTCAAGTATGGGGAGAAATAATATCACTGTGTGCCGTGACGCAGGCAAAGGCGATGTGGGGTATATTGACCGGTGGACTATGGAGATTACAAACAATAATCGCCAGCAAATCGTGCCTTTAGTAGTGGGCAGTCGTATTGCGCAAATCGAATTTTACTAC